>NZ_JBHDVN010000008.1:0-99902 GCF_046635365.1 Acinetobacter sp. NIOH-H-8 | reverse complement strand
ACTTTCAACTTTTGCCAGTGTTGATCTGTCAGCATGGTACGAGGCATAGCGAATAGTAAAATTGGGTTTGGCGATTTGATTTTACTACTTCGCTATTTTTTTAAGCTAAAAGTGTCAACACACCCTATTTATTTAAATCATAAAAATTAGATGACTTTTGATCGTTCAGCTGCTCGAAATGCTTCATCAGTAGATAAAGGCTCAATCACTTCATCTTCAAGTTTTAATTTCACAATTCCTTGAGAGTTGGTCAGTTGCTGCTGGGTTTGAATGCGTTTAATCATTTTCTCCAGCACATGCAGCAACTCTGGGTAATCATAGTTTTGCACTTCATCCAGATTTAACAGTAAATGGAAACCTTTATATTCATAATCAAACCAGCGTTGATATTCAACTTTCTGGAAGGCATATTTTTCCATCACTTGCCAAGTGCGAACCGGCGCCTTAATCCCTTTCAGGAAAATTGGCTCTTTAGGTGCACATAGATAGTCATTTTTGATCAGGTTATGGGTATCTTCAGAAATCAGGATTTCATCAACTTCCGCAGCACTTTGTAAGCGTGCAGCCAGATTGGCATCACGACCAACAATCGTATAGGCCATACGGTGATTGGCGCCATAGTTCCCCACGTGGCAATAACCGGTTGAAATCCCCATACGGATATGTAATGGCGGATAACCCATTTTGATCCAGCGTTCGCGTAACAATTTCATTTGCTGACGCATTGAAATTGCCATTTCCAGACAGTTTTTAGCATCCTGCTCTACACCATCTGAATGCGGATCGCCAAAGAAGATCAGGATGGCATCACCCATAAACTTATCGACTGTTGCTTCATATTTCTTGGCGATTTCAGTCATATGACTTAAATAGTCATTCAGCAGGAAAGCCAGGTCATCCGGAATCAGAGTTTCAGAAAGCTCTGTAAATCCCTGAATATCCGAAAAGAAAATCGTGAGTTTTTTACGTTTGTATTCGATCTTAGCTTCAGATTCGCCTTTCATGATGGATTGCCATAACTGCACTGGCGCATAACGGCTGAGCTGATTGGAGAATTCCATATAACGGTTCATCTGGTCGAAATAATGGTTTTTCTTCTGGGTAATATATTGCATACGACCGCTTTGATAGAAATTTCCAACACCAAAATAAGTAATCAGACAGATGAAACCTAGTACGGTGAGTTCGGTACTGGTTGGACTGAAATAGCTGGTAAATCCAAAAATGCCAATGGTAGACAGATAAAAGATCATCGTGCCAATCAGGCCAGCCAGTGACACCATCATGAATGAAATCTTGTTATTAATGGCAGTATACAGCAATGTGACCACTGCCAGCAGGGACAACACCAGATCCAGATGCACAGCTGCAAGTACAACCGATACGATAATCACATCTAGAACAAAGAAGAAATTACGTTTTAAATTATAGTCGTATTTATAAATCATCCACCGGGATAATTTCGGTGTGATCACTAAGACCAATGCCAGAAATAATGGAACAAAAATCTGGTAATTGGTGTCTGGTTCTGTGTAGTGATAGACGATCAGAACCAGAGACAGCATGATATATCCCATCATCCGATGGAAATATTCAAACTGTTTCGGTTCCTGATGAATCCAGTCGTCTAATTGCACTCAATTACTCTCTTAAAGTCCAGAATCCTGAATGGACCATAAAATGTATATCAACGCTTAGTCCATACGCCAGTCAAATGGCATATCCCCTTGACCGCGTAAAGCTAGCATCAAGGTTTGACGCATATGTGCTAATACTTCACTGCTATAAGGAACTGCTGGAGTACCCCATACCGGCTTAGGCCATGCTACATCGTTTTGATAACGCACCACATGATGAAAATGCAGTTGTGGCACCATATTGCCCAAAGCTGCGACATTCATTTTGTCGGCACGGAATACACGCGCTAACTGGCTAGATAACCAGCTTGATTCACGTAAAAACTGCTCTTGGTCAGCTTGGCTCAATTCATATAACTCGGTAATGCCTGGTACACGCGGAACCAGAATCAACCACGGAAATTGCATATCATTCATCAAACGACATGTTGATAAAGGAAAGTCGCCTACAAAAAACGTATCTTGAGCAAGTTGTGGATGCAAACTAAACATATCTTTATAAATGATGCAAAATTAGAATGATGGCTAATACTACCATATACAATTGCGGCTGAGTATTGTAAGCGGGCGCTTTAGGGCAATTTTGTATGAATTGTGAAGGACAAAACGGCAAACTATTAGCTTAAATAATTTCATAAGAAAACAAGCTAATATTCACACTATATGTATAAAAATGAAATATAGTGTGAATATTCATATTCCATGAAATCTAAAAATATTAATTTAGCTCTTTTAATAGGCTATCCAGTAAATCGCTGATGAACTGGATTCGTTTTTGATAATCTTCTAGCATCACCATCACTTTTAATCGCTGGCCGCCTTCCATCCTGAAATATGTCGGATGTTTCTGCATCATCTGGATAATACTCATAGCCTGAACTGGCGTATCTGGTGCAAACTCGATATGGCCGCCCTGCCCACCGATGTCAATTTTGGTGATGCCCAATTGCTCAGCTTTAAGACGTAGTTGATGCACCGCAAATAACTGTTTCACCGGTTGCGGCGGAATACCAAAACGGTCAATCAGTTCCATACGGATATTATCAAGTTTTTCCTGAGTATCGGTATTACTGATGCGTTTATAAAACAGCAGACGCTGATGTACATCACCCAAATAATCGTCCGGAATCAGGGCTGGCATATGCAGGTTGATTTCTGCAGTTAAAGACAATGGCGCATCAAAATTCGGCGTTTTACCTTTTTGAATCGCTTTAGTTGCCTTTTCCAGCATTTCCATATACAGGCTATAACCGATCGCCTGCATCGAACCACTTTGCTGCTCGCCTAAAAGTTCACCTGCACCGCGAATTTCCAGATCTTCGGTGGCCAGCATAAAGCCCGCACCCAGCGTAGAGGCACGCTGAATTGCTTCCAGCCGTTTTTCTGCATCGCCTTTCAAGGCTTTTAGGGATGGCACTAACAGATAGGCATAAGCCTGGTGATGCGAACGCCCAACCCGACCACGCAACTGGTGTAACTGTGCAAGACCGAGCTTGTCTGCCCGCTCAATGATAATCGTATTGGCATTCGGCACATCAATCCCGGTCTCAATAATAGTCGAGCACACCAGGACATTGTATTCCTTGTGATAGAACTGCTGCATGACCTGCTCAAGCTCACGTTCACGCATTTGCCCATGTGCCACAATGACACGTGCTTCCGGCACCAGATTCCGGATATTTTCTGCAGCACGTTCAATGGTATCGACTTCATTATGCAGGAAATAGACCTGACCACCACGCAGTAATTCACGCAGAATTGCCTCTCGAATGGTGTCGCTGGTATGTTCCTGCACAAAAGTTTTCACAGCCAGACGGCGTGCTGGTGGCGTCGCGATAATCGACAGATCACGCATACCACTAAAGGCCATATTCAGTGTACGTGGAATTGGCGTTGCTGTTAGGGTCAGCATATCAACATCGGCACGCAAAGCCTTAATACGTTCCTTATCACGCACCCCGAAACGGTGTTCTTCATCGACAATCATCAGTCCCAGATTATGGAACTGGACATTTTCCTGTAAAAGCTTATGGGTGCCGATGACAATATCGACTTTGCCATCTGCTAGGTCTTCAATGGTTTTGGTATGAGCTTTAGAAGAGCCGAAACGGGAAAGTACTTCAATACGTACAGGCCAATCTGCAAAACGGTCTTTAAAAGATTCATAATGCTGCTGTGCCAGCAAAGTAGTGGGTACTAATACCGCAACCTGGCGATTATTCTGTACTGCGACAAAGGCTGCACGCATGGCGACTTCAGTTTTACCAAACCCGACATCACCACAGACCAGACGGTCCATTGGTTTGGCCAGTTGCATATCATATAGCGTGGCTTCAATCGCATTGGCCTGATCTGGTGTTTCTTCATAGGCAAAGCCGCTGGCAAACTGCATATACAGACTTTGATCAACTTCAAAACTGATCCCCGGCTTAGATGAACGACGTACCTGGATATGTAATAACTCGGCTGCGACATCATGAATCTGTTCCAAAGCCTTACGTTTGGCTTTATTCCAGGCATCCGTACCCAGTTTATGTAAAGGTGCCAGATCTGGATCACCGCCACTATAGCGGCTGATCAGATGTAGATTAGTCACCGGCACGTAGACTTTGGCACCTTCTGCATAATCCAGTTGCAGAAATTCATGATCCTGATCATCAATACTTAAAGTAATTAAGCCTGCATAACGTCCTACACCATAATCAATGTGTACCACTGGCGCACCAATGCTCAGCTCGGTCAGACTGCGGATCAGGAATTCTTCTGACACTTCCTGCTGACGCTTGCGACGACGTTGAACTACACGATGTTCATAGAGCTGATTTTCCGAGATCACACTGATCCGATTTGTCAGAACCAGACCACGTTCTAATGGTGCACTGGTAATCGCAATCGCATGCAGAGATTCAACAAAAGCATCAAAGTTTTCTACGGTCGGAATATCACCCAGACTTGGACGCAGCGCATCTTTTAAGGTTTCACGCCGACCGGCACTTTCAGCGACCAGTAAAACCGGATGATTGGCCGCATCAATATATTTTTTGACTTCGGTAAAGGGCTTTTCACGTTTTGGATCAACAGGCAAGCGTGGTGGTAACTGGGTATCCAGATTAATCACGCCGGCTTTCTCATCAAAAGCTTCTTGTGCCGCAATGATGCGACTAAACTGATTTAGCTGTTCTAAAAGCTGATTGGTCGGACAGAACAGTGCTTCAGGCGGCAGAATCGGCTGATCAATATTATGGCGGCGATCTTCATAACGGCGAGTTACGTCCTGCCAGAACTGTTCTAAACTCTGCTCCAATGCCTTATCTGTAATGACAATGCCATTCTTTGGTAAATACGAAATCAAGGTACTTTGCCCTTGCATCGCTTCATGACTAAAGAATAAAGGCAGGTAGAACTCAATTCCAGGTGAAGCAATGCCATCCATCACATCCTGATAAATTGGATTTTTCTTTGGATTAGCTGTCGGGAAAAATTCTGCATAACGGTCACGGAAAGTAGCACGACCTTCCTTAAGGGGAAATTCTTGTGCGGGTAATACCGTAAATTGTTCTAGAGTTTGCGTAGTACGCTGGGTTTCCGGATCAAAAAATTTCAGGGTCTCAATTTCGTCATCGAACAGGTCAATCCGGATCGGTGCATCCTGACCTGAAGCATATATATCGATAATGCTACCGCGAACTGCAAATTCACCATGGTCATAAACGGTATCGACCAGATGATAACCAGCCTGAATCAGTTTTTTCTTTTGCTGTTCCAGATCCAGCTTTTGTCCAACTCGAATATCGAAGTGTTCACCCAGCACCCATGAAGTAGGTGCAACACGCTGTGCCAATGTAGAAGCTGCCAGCAACAATACGCCACTTTGAGGCATATTAGATAAAATTGCCAGACGTTCAGAAACGATATCCTGATGCGGTGACAGACGGTCATAAGGCAAAATTTCCCAATCTGGAAATATGGTTGGTTTAATCCCATAAAATTCCAGTTCGCTTTCCAGTTGACCCAAATGCTGGTTATTACGTGCAACAATAACAAATAGGCGCGATTGCTGCTGCTTGATAATTTCTTTCAGCAATAATGCAGTAGACGAGCCTTGCAGATTGCCTAACCAGCGTTTCTCGCCTGCCTTGAGCTTTGTTAAATTAAGTTGGGAAATTTCTTGTTGGAACATGTATATAGCTTTAAAGTCTAAACAACATGAAGCTTATACTATCACGATGATCTGGTGCTATTTCGTTATTTTTATGCAGTCGTTACAGATTGACTGCATAGGATAAAATCAGCCTATGATTCAGTTATTTTTTATCACGTAAAAAGTTACGATAATAGTCATTCAACTTTTTCACAATTGCTTTGAATTGCAGCAGGTTTTCTTCAGTATTTCCTAATCTTGCATTAAAACGCTGATTGGCAATTTCCAGATCAATTTTTTCATTAATGATCATTGCAGTTGAATATAGCGCTTTTAAATCATCAAAAGTTTTCATGCGTCGGTTAGACAAATATTCCAGCCGCTCGCCCAGCTCCTCATTTAAATTAATCCCATCCACAATATAGCCGATCCCTTCTACATATTGGATATGATTCTCTTCCAGAAAAATCTGAGCCGGATCAGGTTTATTTGATTTAAATAAGTTGCTGATTTTATCAAACATGCTATGCACTCAATTCATTGTGTCATCGATATAGTCTAGATGAAAATGCCCCAAACCCACAGACGGGATTTGAGGCAAATGGTTAAAATCAGCACAAATCTATATTCGGCTCATCCTTAAACTTTCAGGATACCTGTTCCCATTGATTCATCATTGGGACTTCTGAAACCAGATTTTCAAAGGCAAAAATTTCATCCAGCTGAATTTCACTTAACAAACCCAGTTCCAGCACCACTTCGGGTACAGTTTTATTTTCACGAATACATTGCTTGCCAATTTCATCACAAGTGGCATGACCTAAAAGTGGTTCCAGTAAGGTGATAATCCCGATACTGCGCATCACTGCATTTAAACAGTTCTGTTCATTGGCCTGAATCCCGGCAATACATTTTTGTTGTAGGGTCTGCATACCTTGAGTTAATAATTGGATGGATTCATTTAAGGATACTGCAATGACCGGCTCCATAACATTAAGCTGTAATTGCCCTGCTTCTGCTGCCATTGTCACAGTCAGGTCATTACCAATCACACGAAACGCAATCTGATTGACTACTTCTGGAATAACCGGATTGACCTTAGCTGGCATGATAGAAGAACCCGCCTGTAATTCTGGCAAACGGATTTCCGCCAGACCGGTACGCGGGCCAGAACTTAAAAGACGCAAGTCATTACAGATTTTGGACAACTTAACAGCCAGACGTTTCAGACTACTGGACAGAATAATAAACACGCCACAATCGCTGGTCGCTTCGACATAATCTTCCGCGCCTTTTAAAGGTAGGCCAGTAATTTTCGCTAAAGTGTGTACTGCATGTTTGGCATAACCATCTGGAGTATTCACGCCGGTTCCAATGGCGGTTGCACCCAAATTTACTTCCAGCAATAACTGACGTATTTGCTCAATCAGCTTCAGGTCTTCTTTTAATAAGGTTGCGAAAGCACGGAATTCCTGTTCCAGGGTCATTGGAACCGCATCCTGTAACTGGGTACGCCCCATCTTGATCACATACTGAAACTCTGATGCCTTGCTATATAAAGTATCAATCAACGATTTTTGTACATGAAGCAGTTCATCCAGACGTGTATAAGTCGCTAGACGTAGTGCCGTGGGATAGACATCATTGGTTGATTGTGAAGTATTCACATGATCATTTGGATGCAGGATATGGTAATCGCCTTTACGATGCCCGAGCAATTCTAGCGCCCGATTTGCAATAACCTCATTCGCATTCATATTGATAGAAGTACCAGCTCCACCCTGATAAGGATCAAGCGGAAATGCCTCCTGCCAGTCCTGAGGTTGATGAATCAATTCATCACAGGCTTGTTGAATAGCACTACTTTGTTGTTCTGATATTTTCTGAAAATGTAAATTCGTTTGTGCTGCTGCTTTTTTAACTTGCGCCAATGCGCGAATAAAGTGTGCTTGCTGACCTACTGCCAGACCTGAGATCTGAAAATTCTCAATCGCACGCAAAGTATGAATACCATAATAGCTGTGCTGGGGAATTTGTTTTTTCCCCAATAAATCCTGTTCAATTCGACTTGATTCTATTTGCAACATATTGTCCATGTCATATTACTCTTAGCAATGATGCACCATTCAGAATGGCATTCATTCACTATGAAGAGAGGCCCTAAAAACAAATAGAAGTGATTTAAGCAGGATTTGAAACAAAATATGTCTAATTCGAGATTGTTGTTATTTTTGTAAAATTGTGTAATTAAAATACAAAAGTTCAATGAATTTAACTGTTTATTAAAATTATTTATTTTTATTCAAAACCATGTGTAACTTTGTATTTTATAACCCTCTACTAATTCTTCATTTATATGAGAAAATTCTTAATTTACATAAAATATACACAAAGGCTGCTCAACTGTTACAGAGTGTAATTTTTAAACCATGTTTGAATCACTGCCCTGTGAATGCAGTTCAAAAATCATCCCGGATGATGATGTTCAAAATTTAAGGATACTCTGCCTATGAGCTCGCTTAACCCAACACTGATTACTTTTATGTTTTATATCGTCGCCATGATTGGGATCGGTTTATATGCCTATCGTGCGACGTCCAATTTTGATGAATATATTCTGGGTGGGCGAAGTCTGGGCAGTGTAGTGACTGCGCTTTCCGCAGGTGCATCCGACATGAGTGGCTGGCTGCTGATGGGCTTACCCGGAGCCATCTATTTTTCCGGTCTGTCAGAAGTCTGGATTGCGATTGGCCTGATTATTGGCGCCTGGCTGAACTGGTTACTGGTAGCTGGCCGTCTGCGTGCCCATACTGAATTTCAGAACAATGCTCTGACCCTGCCTGATTATTTCACCAGCCGTTTTGCGGATAAGAAACGAATCTTACGCTTACTATCAGCCATTGTGATTCTGGTGTTCTTTGCAATTTACTGTGCTTCCGGCATGGTCGCAGGTGCGCGTCTGTTCGAAAGCCTGTTTGGCTGGGATTACACGACAGCACTTTGGCTCGGTGCAGTGGCCACGATTCTGTATGTGTGTATTGGCGGCTTCCTGGCAATCAGTTGGACCGATACCTTTCAGGCTGGCTTAATGATCTTTGCGTTGCTTATTACACCCATCATTACCTATCTGGCATTGGGTGATAACGCTCAACAGGTGGGCACCCTACTGGAAACTGCCCGTCCACATGCATCCAATATGCTGGAAGGCCTAAGTTTTGTCGCGATTATTTCTAGCTTGGCTTGGGGCTTAGGCTATTTTGGTCAGCCACATATTCTGGTGCGCTTTATGGCGGCAGATTCGGTCAAAACTATTCCTACTTCACGCCGGATCGGCATGACCTGGATGATTCTGTGTCTGGTGGGTGCAATGTCGGCGGGCTATATCGGGATTGCTTATTTTGCAGCAAATCCTGACCTTCCTGCTGCTGCAATCGTCAACCAGAATCCTGAAACCGTGTTTATGGAATTGACCAAAATCCTGTTTAACCCTTGGATTGCAGGCATCATATTAGCGGCAATTCTGGCTGCGATTATGAGTACATTGAGCTGCCAGTTACTGGTCTGCTCGACTACCCTGACTGAAGATTTATATAAGGGTTTCCTACGTAAAAATGCTTCGCAAAAAGAACTGATCTGGGTCGGTCGTGGCATGGTGATTGTGATTGCCTTGATTGCAATTTCATTGGCCATCAATCCAAACAGTAAAGTTCTAGGTCTGGTGGCTTATGCCTGGGCTGGCTTTGGTGCTGCCTTTGGTCCACTGATCATTTTCTCATTGTTCTGGAAACGCATGACCCTCAACGGCGCGATTGTCGGAATGGTTGTCGGTGCTGTAACCGTAATTGCCTGGAAAAATTATATGGGTGATACCGGTCTATATGAGATTATTCCAGGTTTTATTCTGGCAGCGCTAAGTATTGTGATTGTGAGTCTATTGGATAAAGCGCCAAACCACGATGTAGTCAATCGTTTTGAACTGGCGAAAGCCGAATATCAAAAAGAAATGGCAGAAATGAAGAAATAGTCTTTCTATTTCAAAAACTAAAAGGGACTTTATGTCCCTTTTGTTTTATCAGCATTTTATACTTTAGCTTTGGCAGGTACTTTCAGCTTGATCTGCTGGGTTTCCTTAATTACTTCCATCACCGGATAACTGCGGGTTTCTTTTACGCCCGGCAACTGCCACAGAATATCTCCGGAAATTTTACGGAATTCATCCATATTCGCACAGCGGATTTTCACTACAAAATCAAAGCCACCACTGATCATATGACATTCCACAATATCCGGAATATGCTGCACTGCTTCAGAAAATTCTTCCAGTACATTCGGTGTAGTTTTATCCAGCAGTATCTCGACAAAAACTACAAAACCGTTATTCAGCTTGACCGGATTCAGACGGGCTTCATAACCGAGAATAAATCCTTCCTTGGTCAATTTCTGCACCCGTGCCAGTACTGCTGTTGGTGACAGGTTCACCATTTCTGCCAGTTTGATATTGGAAATTTTCGATTCAGATTGCAGCAAATCAAGAATACGAATATCTATTCGGTCAAGGCTTACATATGAGCTATTCATTAGAATTATTCTCTAAAAATGATACAAACTATAGTGAGATATTCGTCAATTATTTTGGGATTATAGATTAAAACTCATTCAACTCAAAGAACCGTTTGACGCAGTACAGGAAGTCACTATGTCCACCATCCTACGCCCAAATTCGCACTCGAATGCCCTACAGCAATCGAATTATATTGCTGAATTTAAGGATAAAAATGAATATGAACAGCGCATTAATTCTGCATGGCGACGTGCAGAATCCGAGTGCGTGGAAACCCTGCTGGAACATAGTGAAATTTCCTCTGAACTGACGGACAAAATCCAAAGCCTGGCTTTTGATCTGGCGCATTCCTTGCGTGAACGTAAAGGTTCAGGTGGCAAGGCCGGCATTGTGCAAGGGCTATTACAGGAATTTTCGCTGTCTTCTCAGGAAGGTATCGCATTGATGTGTCTGGCAGAAGCTTTGCTGCGTATTCCGGATACGGCGACCCGCGACCTGTTAATTCGTGACAAGATCAATCAGGGCAACTGGAAAGAACATCTTGGGCAAAGCCAGCTGATGTTTGTCAATGCTGCGGCCTGGGGACTGATGCTGACCGGAAAGCTGATGGAAACCCCACAACAGAAAAGCCTGTCAAATCTGTTAACTGGCCTTTTGGCACGCAGTGGCCGTGGCATTATCCGCAAGGCGGTCGATGTGGCGATGCGTATGATGGGCGAACAGTTTGTGACTGGCGAAACCATTGATGAAGCCCTGAAAAATGCTGAACGTCTAGAAGAAAAAGGGTTCCAATATTCTTATGACATGCTCGGCGAAGCAGCGCTGACCGATCCGGATGCAGAACGCTATTATCAAGATTATCAGGATGCGATTCATGCCATCGGCAAGGCATCAACAGATAAGGATGTTTATAACGGTCCCGGTATTTCCATCAAACTGTCTGCACTGCATCCACGTTATCAGCGCTCGCAAATGGATCGCGTGAATGATGAACTGTATAGCAAAGTTCTGAATCTGGCAGTTCTGGCGAAAAACTATAATATCGGCCTGAATATTGATGCCGAAGAAACTGAGCGTTTGGAAATTTCCCTAGAGCTTTTAGAACGCTTGTGTTTTGAACCTGAACTCAATAACTGGAAAGGCATCGGTTTTGTGATTCAAGCCTACCAGAAACGCTGCTTCTATGTAGTGGATTATATTATCGATCTGGCTAAACGCAGCCAGAAACGCCTGATGATCCGTCTGGTCAAAGGTGCGTATTGGGACAGCGAGATCAAAAAAGCCCAGATCGAAGGTATGGCGGATTATCCGGTATTTACCCGCAAGGTACATACTGACCTGTCCTATATTGCCTGCGCACGTAAACTGCTGGCAGAACCCGATTATATCTACCCGCAATTTGCTACTCACAATGCACAGACTGTGGCCACCATTTACCAACTTGCCAACCCGGAACGTTACTATGCCGGTCAATACGAGTTCCAGTGCCTGCACGGCATGGGTGAACCGCTATATGAAAATGTGGTCGGTGACAAAGCGGCTGGTAAGCTCGGCATTCCATGTCGTATCTATGCCCCGGTCGGCAATCATGAAACCCTATTGGCCTATCTGGTACGCCGTCTGCTGGAAAATGGTGCCAATACTTCTTTCGTGAACCGGATCGCGGACAAGAGCTTAAAAGTTGAAGATCTGATCGAAAATCCTCGTCAGACAATTATAAAGACCGCTCAACAAGAAAATGTATTGGGTGCCAAACATCCTCATATTCCCTATCCTCAAGATCTTTATGGCACACGTATCAATTCATCTGGACTAGATCTAGCCAATGACGCGGAACTCAGTGTTTTAAATGAAGTTGCAGCAAGTCTGGCTAATACCCAGTTCCAGGCAGCAGCAATGGGCACAGCTTTTTCAGAGCCAGATACAAGTAATACTGTACACGTAATCAATCCAGCCCAGCATCAGGATATCGTCGGTACCGTTTATGAAGCAACGACTGAACAGGCAGAAATTGCCCTGATCCAAGCTGCCAATGCACAACATTTCTGGGCCAATCTGCCAAAGAATGAACGTGCCGCCTGTCTGAATAAAGCCGCCGAGCTGATGCAGCAACGCCTGCTGCCCCTGATGGTTCTGCTATCGCGTGAAGCTGGTAAAACCTATGCCAATGCCATTGCTGAAGTACGTGAAGCGATTGACTTCCTGCGTTATTATGCTGGCCAGATGTCAGATTTACCTGGCAATGTCCATATCCAGCCTTTAGGTACCGTACTGTGTATCAGCCCTTGGAACTTCCCGCTGGCGATTTTCACCGGCCAGATTTCTGCGGCATTAGTAGCGGGCAATACTGTGATTGCCAAACCGGCTGAGCAGACCCCGCTAATTGCTGCCCAAGCTGTACAAATTCTCTGGGAAGCTGGCATTCCACAAGATGTATTGCAACTGTTGCCCGGCCGTGGTGAAACCATTGGTGCCCAGCTGAGCCAAGACTCCCGCATTCAAGGCATCATGTTTACCGGTTCTACCGAAGTAGCAAAAATTCTGCAAAGAACTGTAGCCAAACGGTTAAACCAGTTTGGTGAAAGTGTAACCCTGATTGCCGAAACTGGTGGCCAGAATGCCATGATTGTGGATTCATCTGCATTGACCGAACAGGTAGTGCTGGATGTGGTCAACTCTGCTTATGATAGTGCTGGTCAGCGTTGTTCCGCCCTGCGTGTATTGTGTGTACAGGAAGATAATCTGGACACTGTACGCCATATGTTAAAAGGTGCCATGCAGCAGTTGCGTGTTGGCAATCCAGTTCTGCTCAAAACTGATATTGGTCCGGTCATTGATGCCGAAGCCCAGCAGAACATTCAGAAGCATATTGATCAGATGCGCAGCAAAGGCCATAAAGTCCATCAATTGATGTTTAATCAGGATGCTTCTGAACTGGCTCAAGGCACCTTCATTCCGCCTACTTTAATTGAACTGCCAAACCTGAATGATCTGGAACGTGAAGTTTTTGGTCCGGTGTTACATTTGATTAGCTATAAAGCTGGCCAACTGCCACAGTTGCTAGATCAGATCAACAGTAAGGGTTATGGCCTGACTATGGGACTACATACCCGGATCGATGAAACCATGCAGACTGTGATCTCGAAAGCACATGTCGGCAACCTGTATATTAACCGTAATATTGTCGGTGCAGTCGTTGGGGTACAGCCCTTTGGTGGTGAAGGTCTATCCGGCACTGGTCCAAAAGCCGGTGGTCCACTTTATATTTACCGTTTAATGCATCAGGTATCTGAGAAAAAGTTAGCTCAACCTTATGCGATGAATTCTGCTCAGACAACGCTTGAAAATCCATTGCTACAGGAATTTAAAGCCTGGGTATATAAAACTTTCCCAAGTATTTCCTTAACCACTCCAGCTAAAATCACAACTGGGCACAGCTTTAGCCTGCAAGGTCCAACAGGTGAAGAAAACCAGTACATGATCTTGCCGCGTGAGAGTGTGCTCTCTCTAGCAGACAATGATGTAGATCAGATTCAGCAAATCTTGGCAATTTTATCGGTGGGTAGCCGCCCAGCTGTACTGGCAGACAATACTTTTATACTCAAGTATCTGCAAAGTATGCCCGCGAGTGTGGTGAAAGCCATTAAAGTTATCAAGGATATTGAATCAGGTGATTTTGAGGCTGTACTGCATCATGGCGAGACCTCTGCATTGATGGATTTGCAGCAACGTATCGCAAGACGACAAGGATCAATTGTAGGTATCACGCATTTAAGCTCTGGAAATTATGATATTCCAGTCGAACGTTTCGTAATTGAACGTGCAATCAGTATCAATACCGCAGCTGCAGGTGGCAATGCCAGCCTCATGACCATGTCAGACCTGTAAAAAGCTTTAGTACTGAGATTATTTTAATTCCTTTCCTCTTACGGCCAAATCTCTCCCCTTTGCAGATTTGGCCTTTTTTTAACTGCTTTTCAAGCCTGTTTCCCTGAATAGTCTTAGGCAGAACAGCAATTTTTTGCTACCATCTTGGCTTTCAAAATATTTGCGATTTTTTACTGCATATGACCTCATCTTATCAGCAACAACTGGATGCCAAAGTTGAACGCATTAGCGCGCAATTTGCCGAATATCAACCACCTGCCCTTGAAGTATTTGAGTCGCCTGAACAGTACTATCGCATGCGTGCTGAATTCCGGATCTGGCATACTGAAGATGACCTGTTCTATGCCATGTTTGAGCGTGATGAGAACAATAACAAAAAAGTGATCCGTATTGATGAATTCCCTGTGGCTGACCGCAGTATTAATGACTTAATGCCGCAATTGCTAGAAGCTTTCAAAGCCGATGCAACTCTGGGCCATCGCCTATTTGAAGTCCACTTTCTAGCAACACTCAAAGGTGAAGTACTGGTTTCCCTGATCTATCACCGCAAGCTGGATGAAAGCTGGGAACCTGCAGCTAAAGCACTGGCTGAAAAATTGAAGATCAAGCTGATTGGTCGTAGCCGTGGCCAGAAATTTGTCTTGAGCGATGAGTTTGTCGTAGAAGAACTCACTGTATTTGACCGTAAATATCAGTACAAACAGATCGAAAGCAGCTTCACCCAGCCGAATGCGCAAGTCTGCCAGAAAATGCTGGAATGGGCATGTAATGCCGCGCAGCAATCTGATAAAGATCTCTTAGAGCTGTATTGTGGCAATGGTAACTTTACCCTGCCACTCTCCACCCGCTTCCGTCGTGCATTGGCGACTGAATTGGCCAAGTCATCTGTCTATGCAGCTGAATGGAATATCGAACAGAACGGTATCGACAATATTCAGGTAGCACGTCTATCTGCTGAAGAATTTACGCAAGCTTTTAATGGTGAACGTACTTTCCGCCGTCTGCAAGAAGCCAATATTGATCTGTCAACTTATGACTTTGATACGGTATTTGTTGATCCGCCACGTGCAGGGATCGATGATGAAACACTGAAACTGCTACAGCGCTTTGAACGAATCATCTACATTTCTTGCAATCCGGACACATTATATGACAATCTGAAACAACTTTCCCAAACCCATAAAATTACCAAGTTTGCCCTGTTCGACCAGTTCCCTTATACCCACCATGTAGAGTCAGGCGTACTGCTGGAAAAACGCTAAAAATATTGTTTCAATTTATTTTTTTGTTACATAAATGGAGCTTTTGTTAGCTCTATTTTTATACATAAAATTAGTAACTTATGCATGAATTATCTTGTTTCAATCAAATAATATCGTTCAAAATGTCTTCTGCAATCGAAAATTTGAAATACTGACTGCTGCTTTTATCACATAGGTCCTATTGCTTTATTTATTAAATTGGATATATTTCACCCTATGTTAGGTTGTGTATGAAGGCTCTATGAGTTTCTGGCAGAAGTTGTTTTCAGATGAACAACAAAATGAACACAAGAACCAGATTGCTTGTGTTGAAAATGATTGCTCTTGCAAGACAAATGAACAGCTCCTTGAAGCACTGTCTAAAGCAACTGATGAAGATATCATTATCGGAATCAAAAAAGTTCTAGCTTCTCGCGGTTATAGCCGTAAAGAACTCAATGAACTTCAACACCTGCCGCTGCAATAAGCAGCTTAGGTCTTGATAAAAAGCATTTGCGTACGCCAATGCTTTTTTTATATCTATCATTTGGATTTTTGCCTACTCCTCTTTGCTCTTCATTAGATGGAACCTACTCCTTATATCTAAATCTAAGTGCCTATATCTTTATTTCTTTTCAAATATGCAGATAAATGACTTTTCATATTTGCTTAGGCTATTTAGGCATTATAATTGTAGATCGGTCCAAATCAGTTCACATACAGCATTTATAAGGTTCGAGAAATTTAAGGATGACTGTCTAGACAACGAATTCTGAATAGAATTAAGTCCTAAAACATCGATTAATTCACAAAAAAACAGTACACTTGCTGTTTAAAATACACTTGTTATTAAATGGCTTAATCTTTACATGCAGCGAACTAAACGGTTTCCCATAGGTGCGCATCTTATGGTTAAACATTTCGGTTATACTCATCACGGGATTTATGCCGGGCGTGGTCGTGTCATCCACTACTCCGGTTTTGCACATTTATTTAAGAAGCATCCAATTGAAATTACCTCAATTGAGAAATTCAGTAACGGCAAACCGATTCAGATCCAGTACTATGCTTCAGCAAAATACAAAGGCCGTAAAGTGGTTCGTCGTATGCGTTCCAGAATGCATGAAAATAACTATCACTTGATTATCAATAATTGTGAACATCTCTGTACTTGGGCAATCACTGGTGTAGAAAGCAGCCCACAAGTCATTCAGATGATGAATCGCCTAACGACGATCGGTTATATCAGCTCCATGATGAGCTTTATGAATAGCCTTTTCCTGACCTTGACGACCACCTGTTTCGCCCTAGCTCTCTATATCAAGAAAAAGCTACGTGACAAGGCTAAACAACGTTTAGAGCAATATCGTGAGCTACATGAGCAGGTTAAAAACAATAGCTCAGATCTTGGCAATCATTTAAAACATCGTTAAGGTTTTAGTTTCTTGCTATTAAATTTTTTAAGACAGCTATTTAAAATAAGATGACTTTCATTTGATTTATTTAATAATTAACTTTTCAATAAAACCTGTTCAAACCTAAGTTAAATAAGCTTTTTGAGCTTTAATTGCTTCAGGTAATTCTTGTCCTAAAGAACTCAGGGTTTCACGTTCGATCAATCTCACAATAGAATCTAAAGGCAGATCATTATCCTGAAATCCGAAAGGCTCTTCCAGTTCCGCACTCAGTTCATCTAGCCCTAACAACATATAGGCAATCAGGCCAACTAGAATCGGTGTCCATAAACCAAGACTGGCTTCCAGACTAAATGGCAGGATAAAACAGAAAGAATAAACAGCACGATGCAATAGCACTGAATAGGAAAATGGTAACGGCGTCGACAAGATCCGGTCACAACCCGCCTGTATATCACCCAAAGCCACTGTATGCTGATTCAAATTGTTATAAATAATGTCTGTGATTTTGCCCTGTTTATAGAGCAAAACCAAATCTTTCTGGATCTGTTCCAGTACCCATTGTGATGCATTGATATACGTGGACAATTGTTCAAATGCAGCAGCATCAAAACCAGTGTGCGCCTGGTAATGCTGAATACTTTGCTGTTGCTGTCTTAAACGGTCACGTAATAAGTGAGTAAACAGCATCATACGATACAGCAAGATTTCACGTGACTGATCATCAAGGACGTAAGTATCACGACATAAATGACGTGTGGTAGCAATCAGCGCTCCCCACAGCTTGCGCCCTTCCCACCAACGGTCATAACAGGCAGTGTTACGAAAGCTGAGAAAAATCGACAGAATCACCCCGAAGATGGTAAAGCCAATGGCTGGTACTGCAGGAAAGCTAAAAAAATGCGCCTGACGCAGATAGACCAGCAAGCCTGAAAGAAAAATTACCAACCCCAAGGCAGGCAGAACTTTAGGCAAAATTGTGCCATGCCATGCAAACAGCAGACTAAAGCTATTACTTTTATCACGAACAATCATTCATTCTTTCCTGCCACGATTGAAAAAGCCCAACCGGAGTTGGGCTTTTTAGGGATTTAGCTTAAATTATTTGCCAGGTTTAAAGCTGTCTTTCAAATCTAGAATACGGTTGAACACTGGTTTGTCGCTTGAATGATCATATTGATCCGCTACGAAATAGCCTTCACGTTCAAACTGGAAACGATCTTCCGGTTTTGCCTCAGCCAGCGCAGGCTCAATAACTGCTTGAACCACTTTCAATGATTCAGGGTTCAGATTCGCCAGGAAGTCATCACCAGTTTCTGGATCAGATTCAGTGAACAGACGATCGTAAATGCGAACTTCGGCAGGAATACCTTTGGTTGCAGATACCCAGTGAACTACACCTTTTACTTTACGGCCTTCAGGATTTTTACCTAAAGTTTCAGGATCGATTGAGCATTTCAATTCAACCACTTCACCGTTCGCATCTTTAATCACTTCATCACATTTGATGACATAAGCATGACGAAGACGCACTTCCCCACTCGGGATTAGGCGTTTGAAGCCTTTAGGTGGCTCTTCTTCAAAGTCTTTATGGTCGATATAGATTTCTGAAGTGAGCGGAATAATACGTTCGCCCATATCCACGTTTGGATGGCGTGAATGAGTCAGATCCATATCCGCTGGCAAATTGGTCAAAGTTACTTTCAGTGGATTCAATACTGCCATACCGCGAGCTGCAGTATTTTCTAAAGATTGACGGATGCAATATTCAAGCATTGCTACATCAACGATACTACCATCGACTTTAGATACTCCTACACGCTTACAGAAATCACGCAGACCTTCAGGCGTGAAACCACGACGGCGCATACCGACAACAGTCGGCATACGTGGATCATCCCACCCGTTAACATAACCGCCTTCAACCAGCTTGCGCAGCTTACGTTTAGAAGTGATGGTGTAATCAACATTCAGACGGCTAGATTCGTATTGACGTGGAACTGATGGCGATTTAACTTTTTCCACCACCCAGTCGTAGAATGGACGGTGATCCTGGAATTCCAGTGTACAAAGTGAATGCGTAATGCCTTCAATCGCATCTGATAATGGATGCGCATAGTCGTACATTGGATAAATTTTCCATTTATCGCCAGTCTGGTGATGCGCAGTATGCAGAATACGATACAGGATTGGATCACGCATATGCACATTTGGAGAATTCATATCAATCTTGGCACGCAATACCGCTTCGCCTTCAGCATATTCACCAATGCGCATTTTCTCGAAACGCTCAAGGTTTTCTTCCACAGTCGCATCGCGTTGTGGCGAGTTTTTACCTGGCTCTACGAAGTTACCGCGGTTCAGCTTGATCTCTTCCGGAGTTTGCAGATCCACATAGGCATCGCCCTGTTCAATCAGTTGAATTGCCCATGCATATAACTGGTCAAAATAACTTGATGCATAGCGTGGTTCACCATTCCACTGGAAGCCCAGCCATTTCACATCATTGGCAATACCATCCACATATTCCTGCTCTTCTGCATCCGGGTTGGTATCATCAAAACGCAGGTTGCACAGGCCATCAAATTCTTCAGCAATACCGAAATTCAGGCAGATCGCTTTTACATGACCAATATGCAAATAACCATTTGGTTCAGGCGGGAAACGGGTGACCACTTGCTGGGTACGGCCAGCCGCTAGATCGTCAGTAATCACCTGACGTACAAAGTCTAAGCCTGGTTGTTGTTCCTGCTGCTGCGCTGAATCGACTGCATTCTTATTTTGGGTCGGGTTGTCGGGCAGAGACGTCACAACATCATTTGGCTTCATGATTAATCATTCACTTCTAAAGTTAAAAAGGGATTAATGAATATGCAGTAGCTCACGCGGTCTAACTGTATTCACTAAATAAAGGTTCTTTAGTTTAACTATAGGTGAATGATCTCTCAACCGTTAACTTAGGTATTTGATTTCAATTCGTTCATTTTCAAATTGGAAAATACAATAGCTTACCAAATCGTAAAATATCCGCTTTTGACTGAGCCAGCAGATCAGTGCATGCTCTTAAGGTCAGACAAGCTTTATGAATACGAATGATCTCGAAGAAATGACTTTGTAAATCAATGCATAAATAAGATACGATTTTTATGTTTTTAACAAAGAAAATTATGTTTTTGCTTGCCTTGTCGATTGTAGTTTGCTTATGCTTCCTTCATTCAGAAAAAACCATGGCATTAGTCCATGATTAGGAGATTACACAATGAGTTTTCCTCAAGTCGAATTAAACACCAATAAAGGTCGTATTGTTCTTGAATTAAATGCTGAAAAAGCACCTAAAACAGTAGCTAACTTCTTGCAATATGTACGTGACGGTTTTTATGACGGCGTAATTTTCCACCGCGTTATTGATGGTTTCATGATCCAAGGCGGCGGCATGGATGAAAACTTCAAAGAAAAAGCAACGCGTGATGCGATTGAAAACGAAGCTGACAACGGTTTAAGCAACGATGTAGGTACCATTGCAATGGCACGCACTCAAGCACCTCACTCTGCTTCTGCTCAGTTCTTCATTAACGTGAAAAACAACTCTTTCCTTAACCACACTGGCAAAACTGCACAAGGTTGGGGTTATGCCGTATTTGGTAAAGTGGTTGAAGGTATGGACGTTGTTGATGCAATCAAAGGCGTTCGTACTGGCAACCGTGGCTATCACGCTGACGTTCCTCTAGAGAACGTTGTGATCGAATCTGCAAAAATCATTTCTGAGTAATTTTAAATCCTCCCTAACCCTCCTTTAATAAAGGAGGGAACCACCATTTTTAAAGATGGTTTTTCTCCTCCCTGAGTAAGTTTTAAAACATTGCTTTTAAAACGAAGCGCAAGAAAGGGAGGTCGGGAGGGATTAAAAAATAAGGAAAAGATTCGTGACCTATCTGTTTATCTCAGATTTACATTTGTCACCTGATCACCCTCGACTCGTTCGGGGGTTTTTAGATTTATTGGCAGCTTATCAGCATAAAAATACCCAACTGTATATTTTGGGCGACTGGTTCAATGCCTGGATTGGAGATGACTACACTGCTCCCTGGCTGGATGAAATCGTCAGTGCTTTAAAACAGTTTAATCAAGCCGGCAATCAGATCTATTTTCTCATCGGTAACCGTGACTTTGCCTTAGGCCAAGATTTTCTGGATCAATTTTCCGGACAGCTTTTACCTGAAATGACCAGCTTAAATATAGGTTCACTCCGATATCGGATCGAACATGGTGATGCACTCTGTACCGATGATGTTTCCTATCAGCGTTTTAGAAAAGTCATCCGTCATCCCTGGATGTTAAGCTTTTTAAGAAAAATGCCTTTAAGTTTCCGTACCAGACTCGCTAATGGTTTCCGCAAGAAAAGCCATGAAGCACAGCAATTGAAAAGCTATGAAGTTATGGATGTAAACCCATCTGCGGTAGAAGCAGCACTCAAAGAAGCAGATGCGCTGATTCATGGACATACTCACCGCGCTGCAATCCATGATGTAAATGGTAAAAAAAGAATTGTTTTAGGAGATTGGAAAGCTGATTATGCTGAGATTTTAGAGCTGAGCAGCTCTGATATTGATATTCATAACATTCAGCTAAAAATCTGGTATTACCCATAAAAAAAGCAACTGCGAGCAGTTGCTTTTTATATTTTATTTAACTTAAACGGTATAACTGGTTAAAACCAGTATAGAAACTTTTACCATCCAGATTAAATGGATATTGTTCACCATTTTCAAGTTCAATCATCTTGCCCACATTGACCATAATCATACCATTGATGGTATTTTGCTGACGTTGCATTGGTACAACTTTGACTTGAATTTCACAACCATTAATGGCGGTCGCGATAGACCATGTATTTAAATTTTTCAAAATATTCACTCATAATATGAGCTTTTTGTGATTAAACAAGGAGAGCTATAGACTAAAAATAAATCTTATTTCTGGGTTTGCTAGAGTTTTTTTAACAGGAAAACCTGTCTTTCGTGTATCACAATCAGCTAAAAATAAACCGGCGAAAACAGTATTCGCTTTAAAGTAATTATCTTATAACTCTTTTTTGACCAAATAGCAAAATTACATTGTAATGACATATGTCAAGAGTAGTATTTTTCAGATGCTTTTTCGCCTATCTGAATGTCCAGTAAAGAAGTATTTCAACATATAAAACAAACCGATCAACATCATGATACTAAAGCCAGAGATCAAATCACCTGAATCAAGAAAGTTTAAAACTGCCAGATATCCACTAAGCAATGTATAAGTCAGCATTAAAGACGAATAAGATACGTTGCCCTAAATGATAACGTTGTTGTTTTTTTGCTCATGGATCTGTTTTTGCTGCTCAAAAAATACATCAATTTCTTCTGGTTTCATTTTACAATCCCACCCATCTTATTTTTTAAACTACTATAGCTAAAGTAAATAAAAAAGCTCTGACAAATCAGAGCTTTTATAAAATATCTTCTATGTAAGTAATCAATATTGAGAAACCACAATTTACGACTCTCTGATATTTTTATAATCAATAACCGCCTTCTGACTTGATGACTTCAGCATCAGGTTTATATTTTACCAAAAGTTCACGAAGCGAATTCATCAGAACACTGGTATCAACACCTACTGCAACGAACTCAGTTCCAAGCTCCAGATATTTCTGAGTAGCTTCATGCTGAGTCGATAAAATTCCAGCAGCCTTACCTGATGCACGAATCCGCTGAATAGCGTCTACTACTGCTTTTTGTACTTCAGGATGGTTCGGATTCCCCTGATAGCCCATAGTCGCTGAAAGATCTACCGCTCCAATAAATACACCATCAATCCCCTCAATCTTGAGGATTTCATCCAGATTTTCCAGACCTGTCACCGATTCAATCTGAATTAACAAACAGATATTTTCATGAGCAGTCTGGTAATAATTCGGGATACTGTTCCAGCGAGTCGCACGTGCCAGTGCAGCGCCCACGCCACGAATTCCTTCTGGGGGATAGCGGACTGCTTTGACCATTAATTCGGCCTGCTCCACAGTTTCTACCATAGGAATCAATAAGGTCTGTGCGCCAATATCGAGTAACTGCTTGATCAGTTGTACACTGCCGATTGGTGGGCGTACTACAGCTTGAGATGGATAAGCAGCGATACTCTGTAATTGAGAGAGCGTTGTTCTTAAATCGCTTGGGGCATGCTCACCATCAATCAAGAGCCAGTCATAGCCCGCATTTGCCGCAATTTCTGTTCCATACGCGTCAGCCAGTCCGACCCACAAGCCAATTTGCTGCTGCGTCTTTAATTTACGTTTAAAGTAATTGGTATATTGCATCGGCCCACCTATCTTGCATGCTATTGCCTGAAGTTCTTATTAAACTCCTGTTACCAGAAACTGCCAATATACAAAAGCTTGCTTTTTATCTGATTTAACTCTTAGTTTTTCATAAAATTTCACTCAAGATTATATAAATATAGACTTTGCCGATGATGTTTTTATTGTAATAATCTTTTGATGAGAAAAATCTAGATGCCTAAAGCATATTTCTAAACGCCTTATCAAAAGATTGGAGTCCATCAATGGATTTACTCAAGATCGCTCAAACCCGTTATACCACTAAAGCTTATGACCCTAACAAGAAGGTTCCAGCAGAACAATTTGAACGTTTATTAGAAATCTTACGCCTGACGCCATCTTCGATTAATATCCAGCCCTGGCATTTTTTTATTGCCGACAATGATGCCGCTAAACAGCGTATTGCCAAAGCACTAGTTGGAACTTATGCCTACAATGCACCCAAAGTGCTGGATTCTTCACATACCATTTTATTTTGTACCAAAGCCGATATTGACGAGTTACATCTAAACAACCTGTTAAATCGTGATGATCTCAGTGGTCGTTTTAAAGATGAGAGCGCCAAAGAAGGTCAAAAGAATACCCGTACCGGCTATGTACATTATTATCGTAATGAAAAAGGCGATATTCAGCGCTGGGCAGAAAACCAGACCTTTATTGCATTGGGACAGATCTTACTGGCTGCAGGAAGTGAAGGTATTGATGCCACACCGATTGGTGGTTTTGATGAAGACATTCTGAGTGAGGAATTACAGTTAGCTGAACAAGGCCTGATTCCATCAGTACTGCTTACTTTAGGTTATCGCAGTGAAAACGATTTCAATGCAAAACTTCCTAAATCTCGTCTGCAAGCCGAAGATATTTTCACCAAACTGTAAGCATTTTATGTTATAAAAGGGGCCTAGTGCCCCTTTTCTTGTCAATTTGGGCCTAATTTTTGCTTTATTCTCCAAACATCCAACTAGAATAACAATTAGAGGTACCCATGTCTGTTTTACCATCCAACTCTTTAAAATTCGAATGCAAACACTGCGATAAGATCTATTTACATCACTATGCTAATGCCCAGCATCGTTATCCGCATTGTCCAGACTGCAAACAGGCAGGCTTATTGCTTGGACGGGCTGAAAAAGAAGACCTGTTACGTTATCCGCTTGAATTTGCATCTTCCTATGTTAAACAGACATTGCATATGCTAGGCAGACAACACTAATCACGCCTAGAATCAGCCCGATCATACTTGCAGGTTTGAGTCGTTCTTTAAAGATGAGCAAACCTGCAATCACACCAAAAATCACCACCAGAATATTCATGCCCGCGAATACAATCGCTGGCGTATCTTTGAGCATCATGTGTGCTTTGACGTAAAAAGCGATATTGGCAAAGTTCAGCGCACCCAATAACAGACCGAAACCAATATCCTTGCCAGAACCCAGATGACGATATTGCAGCAGCAGATAGATCATCGACAGAATCATGGCGCAGATAAACATCAAGTTCAGTGCCACAGCAAATTGTAGACCAAGGCTGGTGGTATATTTCAACAAGACATCAATCAGTGCATAACCAAACCACACCAGACCCAGAAAAAACATTCCCTGCCTGGAGCTTTCTGATGCCTGACGGTGTGAGAATAGAATGCACAGTACGGAACTTATGCCTAAGACAATACCCAGCATCTTGAGCTGGTTAAATTGTTCCTGAAAAATGAAATAAGCAGCGGCCAGTGATAGTACAACCGATAATCGCTGGGCAATTTCAGTTTTTAAGATCCCTGCTGTTTGTAATGACTTGGCCAGAAACAGGAAAACACTCGGTAATAAAACACCGAGGGCCAGAATCAGTAGCCATGGAGTCTGACTTATGGAAATATGCTGGATGTCTGGCTTGAACCAGAAAAAACACAATACGCTAGCTGTGACATAATTCCAGCTGATCATGTGGATTGGACTCAAACCTCTATTTTTAGCAATTTTTAAGAGTATTGAGACTGCAACACTACATAATGCTGCAATAAAAATCAGTTCCATATGCTGCTCTTGTTCTTCATCTTTATTTATATATAAAAAAGCCCACATTCGCTGTGGGCTCTTTTTATAAATTATTCACAAGGAATTATTTATAACGCTCAACCATTTTCTCTAAAGAGATTGGACGAATCTTGTCTGCATTACCTGCAGTACCAAATGCTTCGTAACGGTCGATACAGATTTGCTTCATTGCATCTACAGTTGCGCTGAAGAATTTACGTGGATCGAATTCACTTGGTTTTTCAGCCATCATACGGCGCATTGCACCAGTTGATGCCAGACGCAAGTCAGTATCAATGTTGATTTTACGAACACCATGCTTGATCGCTTCAACCAGTTGCTCAACAGGAACACCATAAGTTTCTTTGATGTCACCGCCATACTGGTTAATCACAGCCAGCCATTCTTGTGGCACAGAGCTAGAACCATGCATTACAAGGTGAGTATTTGGCAGTGCCTCGTGAATTTCTTTAATGCGGTCAATTGCAAGAATATCGCCTGTAGGTGGACGAGTAAACTTGTATGCACCGTGAGAAGTACCCACTGCAATGGCTAATGCGTCAACATTGGTATCTGCAACGAATTGACGAGCTTCTTCAACTGAGGTTAGCAGTTGAGAATGGTCAAGTACGCCTTCCGCGCCTACACCATCTTCTTCGCCTGCCATACCTGTTTCAAGGCTACCCAAACAACCAATTTCACCTTCAACAGAAACGCCACACGCATGCGCCATTTGTACCGTACGGCGAGTGACATCGACGTTGTATTCATATGAAGTTGGTGTTTTACCGTCTTCACCCAAAGAACCATCCATCATCACTGATGAGAAGCCTAACTGGATAGAACGTTGACATACGTCAGGGCTGGTACCGTGGTCTTGATGCATTACCACTGGAATGTGTGGCCATTCTTCGATTGCTGCCAAAATCAGATGACGCAAGAACGGTGCACCTGCGTACTTACGTGCACCCGCAGATGCCTGTACGATTACAGGTGAATTTGTTTGGTCTGCTGCCAACATAATGGCACGCATTTGTTCTAAGTTGTTTACGTTAAATGCTGGTACGCCATAAGCATGTTCGCCGGCGTGATCCAAGAGCTGGCGCAATGAAATAAGAGCCATAATATCCTCCCAGTGAATGCCACATATTCTACATGCACAAAGGTTTCAATTCAGCAACAAATAACACTATTTAAAAAAAATCCCTGCATTTGCAGGGATTTTTTCTCACATTGACCTAATTAAGGTGCCACAGCTTCCGAAGTTGCTGCGACTGAATCGTCTGCAGTCGCTGCATCTGCCGGAGCATTCGCAATTTCAGCAGGAATGTCGGTATTTTTTTCATCTAGAACCGGCTGATCAATTGCATCAATCGCTGCTTGCTGTTCTGGCGTTACAGTCTCATCTGCAACGGCTGCCGAAGCTTCTGCTTCAGCTGCTGGGGCATTTTCCTGTTTCGCACATGCAGTCAGTGCCAATGATGCTGCCAATAATGCCGCTAAAGTTAACTGTTTTTTCATCACGTAATCTCGTCATTTGGTGATTTAATGTCTGCATCTTATGACAGATTTATTGCATTTTAATGACGGAGCCATGAATGGTAAGTTTCTGCTGTCAAAAAAATGACATAAAAAAGCTGGCACTTGGCCAGCTTTTTTAGGCTAAAACATGCAATTAAGCGCGTTCTAGGAGTACCGCAACTGCAGGAAGGGTTTTGCCTTCGACAAATTCAAGGAATGCACCGCCACCTGTAGAGATATAGCCAATTTTGTCAGCAACGTCGTATTTATCAATCGCAGCAAGCGTGTCACCACCACCTGCAATCGAGAAACCTTCCGATTCAGCAATCGCTAACGATAGAGTTTTCGTGCCTTCACCGAATTGATCGACTTCAAATACGCCCACTGGACCATTCCAAAGAATCGTTTTAGACGTTTTCAAAATTTCAGCAAATGCTTTTGCAGTTTCTGGACCTACATCAAGGATCATATCGTTGTCAGCAACATCTTCAACTTTTTTCACAACCGCTTTAGCAGCAGCCAATGAACCTAGGAAGTCATCAAAGTTGATTTCAGATGCATCAGCAACCACAACGTCCGTTGGAAGCGGAACAGAAACTTTTGCTGCAATTGCTTTAGCTGTGTCGATCAAATCACTTTCACACAGTGATTTACCTACATTGTAGCCAGCAGCTGCAAGGAAAGTATTCGCGATACCACCACCTACGATCAATTGATCACAGATATCAGAAAGTGAAGTCAATACGTCTAATTTAGTTGAAACCTTGGAACCCGCAACGATCGCAACCATTGGTTTTTCAGGTGTTTTCAATGCACGACCTAATGCATCCAGTTCAGCCGCCAATAAAGGACCTGCTGCTGCTACTTTAGCTAAACGAGCGACACCTTCAGTTGATGCTTCTGCACGGTGTGCAGTACCGAACGCATCCATCACGAATACGTCACAAAGGGCTGCATATTTTGCTGCAAGTTCAGGATTATTTTTCTTTTCACCTATGTTGAAACGGCAATTTTCCAGTAAAACTACTTGACCCGGCTGAACTTCAACACCATTTAGATAGTCTGTGAAAAGTTTTACTTCCTGACCCAATGCTTCAGTCAGATAAGCTGCTACAGGTGCAAGAGACTGTTCAGCCTTCGGCTCACTTTCAACTGGACGACCAAGGTGAGAATACACCATGACAGCCGCGCCCTTTTCTACTGCAGCTTTAATTGTTGGTAATGCAGCACGTAGACGCGCATCGCTAGTGATTACACCATTTTTAACCGGTACATTTAAATCTTCACGGATCAGAACACGTTTACCCGTCAGGTCAAGGTCAGTCATACGCTGAAAGTTCATTGTAGAGCTCTCTTTATAGATATTAAAAACGAGGCGATTTTAAATGATTATGCAGAAAAAGGTTAGCATCTTTTGCAGAAAACATTATGAATGCCAAAGTTTTGTTATGATAGAAAAAAGCTTCTTCCAGATTCAGTACCTATGTCGATACATCCTGATCCTAATCTTAACCGTCTCAATGTTCTGGGCGAGCCTTTGGCAAGCTGTTGTTTTGATCCCATTACTGGGTATTTCCGTAATGGCTTTTGCCATACCGCACCTACCGATCTGGGACAGCACACTGTCTGTGCACAGATGACGTCTGAATTTCTGAATTTTTCCCAGAAAGTGGGCAATGACCTGATTACACCGTTACCAGAACTGGGATTTCCTGGACTGCAACCTGGTGATTTCTGGTGTATCTGCGTCACACGCTGGGTAGAAGCTTATGAAGCTGGACAAGCACCACCGATCAAGCTGCAAGCCTGTCACAAAGCTGTCCTTGCTTATGTTCCTCTCCATATTTTAGAAGAATACGCTGTCTAATGAATACCGCAAAAATCATCTTGGCTTCTTCAAGCCAGACCCGTAAAGAACTGATGAACCGTCTACGTCTTGATTACGTATCGGTCGTCCCGGACATAGATGAATCACCCCAAGGTGAAAATCATGCGGATGAATTAGCTAAACGCCTAGCTTTTGAAAAAGCTCGTCATGTCGCTGAGCTACATCCTGATGCGATTGTAATTGGTTCTGATCAGGTAGCCTGGCGTGAAGGCGCACCAGATATCTTTATGGGTAAGCCTTTAACAATAGAAAAGGCCATTCGCCAGCTGCAGGCCAATTCGGACAAGATTGTGTATTTCAGTACGGCGCTCAGCGTTCAGCAGAAATCAACCGGTTTTGAACGTACGCTGGTGGAACACTATAAAGTCAAATTCCGTAAATTATCTCAAGCAGAAATTGAGCGTTATGTAGAGATCGAACAGCCCCTGCATTGTGCCGGTAGTTTTAAATGTGAAAGCCTAGGTATTAGCCTGTTTGAAACCATGATTGGGCAGGATCAAACTACCCTGATGGGTATGCCGATGATTCAGCTATGCAATATTCTGCGTGAGCTAAAGATTTTAGTTCCTTAATCTCCTTTATTTTAGGCTTTATTTATGTCCCTATCTCTAGACGTTTTAGGCGGTATTACCGCTGAACAATTCCTTGCCGAATACTGGCAGAAAAAACCGCTGCTGGTACGTAATGCCATGCCTGAAATCGCAGGCCTGCTAGAACCTGATGATGTGATGGAGCTGGCACTTGAAGAAAATGTCACTGCACGTCTGATCAAGCAGAAAGATCGTGATCCAAATCAGTGGTCGGTAAAGACATCTCCTTTATTAAAAGCTGATTTCCAGAAGATGCCTAAGCTCTGGACTTTACTGGTTCAGGCTGTGGATCACTATTCTTTCGATCTGTCTGAACTCTGGAAAAAATTTGCCTTTATCCCTCAATGGCGTCGTGATGACATCATGGTGTCTTATGCGCCTCAAGGCGGTTCAGTCGGTCAACATTTCGACTTTTATGATGTTTTTCTGGTTCAAGGCTATGGTCATCGCCGCTGGCAACTGGGGCAAATGTGTGATGCCGAGACCGAACTTGTACCGGGACAGCCATTAAAATTATTGCCAGAAATGGATGTGCATTTTGATGAAGTTCTTGCACCCGGTGATTTGCTGTATGTTCCACCCGGTCTGTCTCATTACGGCGTAGCAGAAGATGACTGTCTGACTTTCTCTTTTGGTTTCCGTATGCCAAATGTCAGTGACATGATGGACCGTGTAGGCGATAAATTTTCGGAAAATGAAGTCTTACGCAATCCATTGACTGACATTATTCGTGATCAAATTAGTGCTGCGGGTGAAGTCACAGGCAATGAACTTGAATATCTGAAAGGCAAAATTATGGAGCAGTTGCATAACTCCAATGTGCTTGAAGACGCCATCATGAGCCTGATGTCAGAACCAAAATATGAAGAGAATATCCCAGAAGCCGAAGAAATTGGTACAGGCGATCTGGAAGAAGCACTTGATCAAGGCTATAGCCTGATGCTCGAACCCGCTTCACGCCTGCTCTATACAAAAGAAGACGGTGAAACCTTGTTCTGGGCCAATGGTGAAGGAATCTGTATTTCTGAAGCATTTACCGCAAAACTGAAGCAGATTGCTGATGGTGAGCGTGTCTTACTGGATGAAGATTTCGCTGACGAAGATATGCTGGAGGATGTTGCTGAGCTATTGAATGATTCTGTACTGATGCTAGTGCCACCGGCTGAAGAAGAGTAAGTTTTTATATCTTGGTCATTTAAATCTATAAAAAAAGGAGGATCATATGGTCCTCCTTTTTTATGTCTGGATAATTTTGAGATGATTAAGGCTGATAGAGTTCCATCACCACGTGTACGCAGGTATTACCTTTCGCAGACTGAATATCCAGCATTCCACCCATACGTTCAATGCGCATTTTCATACTACGCATACCAATACTCATGCCGTTTTTCTGCACCATCTCTGGATTAAAACCAACCCCATTGTCCTGAATTTTTAAAGTCAATTGATGTGGTTGTGTATATTCCATACTCACACTCACTTTTGTGGCCTGACTATGCTTGATAATATTGGTCAAGCTTTCTTCTACCACACGAATCAGGGTCAGACATTGCAAAGCCGTAGGTTCACGCTGCCAGACTTTAGGAAATGACCATTCTACGGCAATATCCATTTCTTCCAACAACTGGGTAAAGCGGTACCGTACTGGCGCAATCCAGATCACTGGCGTTTCAGGCACTTTATTGTCAATAGAAGAACCGCTATCGATGATTTGACGCAGGTCATCCCTAAGCAGCTTCAGCATAGATAAAAACTGTCGATTGGAAATGTTTTCGGTGCTTTGATCCACCAGAATCATGGAACGTACAATCGAACCACCCAGTCCATCATGCAGTTCATGTGAAAGATTAATCCGTTCCTGCAAACGCACATTATCCAGTTCCAGTTTATGCTGATCACTCAGGCTTTTATTTAGATCTGCACTGACTTGCCGTACTTTGGATTCCAGCTGCGTATTAAATTTTTCGATTTTTTTAATATTACGATTCAGTCGTGTCCCCATAATTAGCACGACAAACAGGATAATAATCGGTGATGTATAAGGTGATAAAGGTGAGAATTCACTAACCGCCGTTTGACCCAGAATGATCAGATCTATAATGACACACAGCAAAATTCCCCACAGACAAAGCATCAGAAACAGATATTCGCCATTTCGAGTTTTAATTGCCCAGTAGCTAACATAGATGACACAACTAATATAAAGCAGCACATAGCAGACAAAAGCAACACTGAGCACTGCTTCTAAATGATCTAAAGAACTGGCTATGATGAATAGACTGAATAAAGCAGTCACCCCGATAAGTCCCCGCTCCAAACGCTGAAATTTCTGCTTCAAGAACCGAATTAGATACAGACAAAAACAGTGCATATAGAGGATAAAGAAAATCAGATTGGCTTTACCGGCCCATATACTGGAGGGAAAAGGAAAATTCTCTGTGGTTAATACATTAGAGATAAACAGAATCCACAATAATGAACTCAACGCCAGCCAGCCAAAAGTGGTTTCTGAACGTCGGAATAGCCAGATAATCAGGCTAATGACTCCAATCGTACCGGATAGAATCATATTGATCTGAAAGAGCGTACGGCGATCCCAGATCTTTTTTGAGTAATGCTGGTCATTGGCCATGATGTTGTGAAATTCAATTCTGCCAAGCCCTGCACCTTGGAAACTATAGCCTCGTACATAAATCAGCAGTTCATTGTCTGTCTGCTTCAAGCCCGCAATGGGCAAAATCCAGTAACGTGGTACATTCCAGCTTTTAGACAAAGGCTCTTGCAGGTTTTGATCCGACCACAGCAGATCATCATTCAGGAAAACAGCTCCAGCAGAGTTCAGATAATCAATACCAAAAACAATGGGTTCAGCGAGACGTATATTGTCCTGACAAGACCAACCCCAGCGAATTTTATACCAGGCACCCCCATTATATTTCGGCCAGTTATTTTTCCAGTTATCCGGTAATGTCACAGGTTGCCAGCCCGCATCCGGAATTTCGAGATGACTTGGGACTTGAACTTTTTGTTGCTGTTCAATGTTCACCTGACAAAGCTCGTTAATCTGAAAATTATTCTGTGCCAAGCTGATGCAAGAGAATAGGCTCAGCCAGCTCCCTATCATTAATAGAGCGAAGAGCCTTAGTCTTTGCCCAAACATCTTGCTAACAGACAGCATTCGCACTAAAGAATACCTAAATGCCGGGCGGTGCTGACTGCTTTGGTCCGCTTGCTAACAGAGAGTTTGCGGTAAATATGCTTGATATGACTTTCAACGGTATAACGTGACACGCAGAGTTCATCAGCAATTTCACGATTGCTGAGCCCCTGTGCCACCAATGAAAGAATTTCTTTTTCCCGTTGAGTCAAGCTTTCCTGTTCAGGATCAAGTACGATCTGCTCCAAAGAGGAAGATGGCTCTGAACTGGAAATCTGCTTGAGAATTTCCCGTGCAATAAAAGGATCAATGGGTGCACCGCCACGCAAAATACTACGAATTGCCAGACTTACTTCTGTATCATCGCGTTCCTTGAGTACATAACCGGTTGCCCCCGCCTTAATTGCTTTTAACAAGCTATTCTGAGTGCTCCAGGCAGATACCACTAGTATTAAGGTTTGTGAACCGAGCTCATGTATTTTTTCAATAATGGAAATGCCATTTCCATCTGGCAGTCCAAGATCAATCAGTGCTAAACAGAACGGTTCTTGTTGCAGAAGATATTCGGCTTCCCTGACATTATTGGCGAACAGCAATACCTCATCACTATATCCCAGATCCTTCAAAATATTTTTTAAACGGCACTGAATGACATATTCGTCTTCAACAATTAATACAGGTACCGGTAGTACGGCGTCTTGTGCTGTCATAAGCACACCCCTTATCGTTATTCTTATTACCCCATTGAAATTAGGGTGTGTTGACACTTTTAGCTTAAAAAAATAGCGAAGTAGTAAAATCAAATCGCCAAACCCAATTTTACTATTCGCTATGCCTCGTACCATGCTGACAGATCAACACTGGCAAAAGTTGAAAGTTATTCTGCGTAATTTATCCATTCACCACAACTCAAATTTACGCAATTTTATTGAAGCTATTCTCTATAGAATTAGGACAGGTTGTCCGTGGCGAGATATTCCTTCTTGTTTTGGTCATTCAAACTCTATTTTCAAACGTTTTAATCGTTGGTCAAGCAGCGGTAAGTTACTTAGATTATTCAAATTACTAGCCTCATGCCCCGATATGGAGTGGATTTTTATTGATGGCTCTCATGTACGTGCTCATCAACATTCTGCCGGTATAGCGAATCAATCCATTTCTAAAAGTGTAGGAGGAAACTCCTCAAAAATACATTTGATTGTTGATGCAAATGGCAATCCTGTTGATTTCATGATTACCGATGGAACCACACATGACGTCAAAGTTGCACCTGATTTAATATCAACATTAGACTTAAAAGAGAGAAAAGTGGTCTGCGCAGATAAAGGCTATGATTCAGAACCACTGCGTGAACAGATCAGAAAAACAGGGACAAAAGCGAATATACCAAAGAAAACGAATAGCCAATCAAACAATGACCATATGGACTGGTATTTATATAAAATCAGGCATTTAGTTGAAAATATGTTTTGTAGATTAAAGCAATTTAGAGGAATAGCTACTCGATATGACAAGCTCAAAAGAAATTATCAAAGTTCTGTTGCCTTAGCCTGTATATTTTTATGGCTACCGTTATAGGGTTAATTATGAACAGTAAGTGTCAACAGACCCTAAAATATAAACAAAAAAAGAAGAAAAATCATGAGTTTTTTTAACTTTATTGTGAGTAGCTCTAAGTATGAATAATTTTGAAAGCAGAGTTCTTGTTCTTGGAAAATTTAAATTTATAAACCATAAAAATGCCATCTATTTTCAGATGGCAATTTTTTATCTTCCAAATATTAGGAGCAGTTTATTTTTTGCTTTTCTTCTCAGGACCATATTGCTGCTTCAAATACCCCACAATATCTTTGGACTCAAACATTTTTGTATTGGTATTTGGGTCAACGAGATAAGGAACCTGAATATTATCTCCCATTACTTTTAAGACCTGTTCACGCTTACCACCCGGTAAAGGTTCATATTTCCCCGGTTTTAAACGCAGTTTTGCCAGACCTTGATCCTGCCAACGTTCTTTTGCCACATTATGATAGATGTAAGGGATTTCCAGTTCAGACAATACGCCACGGACAATACGGGTATATGGACTGGCTTCAAAGCCCCACAGCTCAAGAAGCTGTTCAGGCGCAGGGCTATTCTTCGACAACGGTTTAGCCATGCCACCACGTAGACCATTCACCATCGTACCTGCAATGGCAGCAACCGGCACTTTTGGATAATTTGAATATTTGGCTGGAGTCTTACCTGTCTTGCCATAATGCTTAAACAGGTGATGAATAATATCCTGAGATTCGTATAGCTTATCTCCGGTATTTTCATCTACTAAAAATGGAAACTGAAGTTTGCCACCCTGCTGTTTCACTTCAGGACGAAAGCGTTTACCGCCTCGTGGGCACGGATACACTTCATAATCGAGATTCAGTAAAGTCATGACCTCACGGACACGACGACAGAATGGCGATCCTTCATATTCATAAAGCTTGAGAGGCTTTTCAGGCTGATTCGGAAATGGTGTTCCAGTGGTACCACGTCCACCTTCCAGAAATGCGGATGCCAATGCCTGTGCTACTTTAATCTGATGGCCTAACATATCGTCTGTCCTCTTTATTATTTTCAAACCGTGAAAGCAGCAATCTAAACTGCCTGACTTCCATGGTATAGCTTGTTTTTGTATATTTTCAATAACCGGAATTAGTCCACCAGTTGTTCTTTGGACAAGATAATGCCGTTGTTATCGGCATAAACGTATTCACCTGATTTAAAGGTCACGCCACCAAAATAAAGCGGCACATCAACTTCACCAATTCCCTTGCGGTTGCTCTTTTGAGGAATAGAAGCCAAAGCATGTACACCAAGATCAAGCTCAGCAATCGCATCGACATCACGGACACAGCCGTAAATAATCACACCATTCCAGTGGTTTTTCACCGCAGATTCAGCAATCAGGTCACCCATTAATGCGCAGCGCATAGAAGCGCCACCATCTACGACCAGAACCTTGCCGGTACCATCTGTCGCTAATAACTCTTTAACGCGAGAGTTATCTTCAAAGCATTTTACGGTCACAATCTGGCCGCCAAAGCTTTTACGTGCACCATAGCTTCTAAAGAATTTGCCATCCAGGCATGGGGTGACCACCTGCAGGTTTTTATCCGGATTATCATCAAGCAGGTCACAAGTTACAAATGGTACGCTGGACACGATTTTTTACCCTCATTTCATTTTTTGTATGGCTAAATTATCATAAATTTCAAATTTCACAGTCTGATTCAGCGCTGCATATACCATAGTATGAGCCACCTGCTCTGCTGTCACTGGCTTGTATTTAAAAGAATCGGGGATGAAATGCGAAAACTTGTCAAACAGGTTCTGTGCCGCGTCTTCCAGTAAACGCTGATGATCTCGCTCACCAATCAACAAAGAGGGTCGGAACAAGCTGATACGCTCCAGAGACAAGGTCTGGATATAATCCTCTAATTCACCCTTTACCCGGTTATAGAACAGTCTGGATTTTGAATTGGCACCCATCGCACTAATCAACAGATAATGAGCATCCGTTTGCTGCACCAGTTCGGCAAAATGGGCGTTGATGGTGTAATCGGTATTATAAAAAGCTTCTTTGGAGCCGGCTTTCTTTAGCGTGGTACCCAGACAGCTAAAGGCATGGGTATGGCCACTGACATCCTGATCATTGAGCATTAAAAAGTCCTCAACGACCACCTGTTTGACCTTGTGCCATTGTTCAAATTCTGGTTGATGTTTACGCACGATGACGCTAATACGCTTACAACTTGGTTCATTTACCAGCTGTTGTACCAAAGTCTTTCCGACCAAGCCTGTAGCGCCAATCACGATAGGATATGTAATGGTTTTAGTCATTTTTTGTACGATCTCCCTGCTTAGATACTAATCTAACGTTTTCTTTATAATTTTTCTGCAACTAAAATGTTGTCAAAGCATGTCAAGACTTGACTTAAGCCCATAGTTTCCTCAAAATATGGCACTTGTTTACGGGCTGGTGATAGTTCTTCTGATGTGGTTTTCAGTTGAGTTTCAGCCCGCCCAGACCAATCTATTTCAAGGAGTGCACGAGTGGCAAACTCTGCTCAAGCAAAAAAACGTGCTCGTCAAAACGTTAAAGCACGCAAACACAACGCAAGCTTGCGTTCTATGGTTCGTACATATCTTAAACGTACAGTAGCTGCTATTGCTGCTGGCGACTATGCTGTTGCTACTGAAGCTTACAAAAAAGCTGTTCCAGTAATCGACCGTATGGCTGACAAAGGTATCATCCATAAAAATAAAGCAGCTCGTCATAAGAGCCGTTTGAACGCGCAAGTTAAAGCATTAGCTTCTAACTAATCGCAAATCAAAAGAAGCCCTTTTAGGGCTTTTTTTGTGCCTGAAATTTAATACCAATTCAACAATAAAGAATGATAAATACCAGAATTTTTTCCAATCCTAGTTATAGAAATCTTTTACTTAAATAAAAATAGAATACATTATTCATCCTTATCCATAGAATGAGGTGTTGTGGTCTGATCTTGCTGCGCATTGTCTGTATCACGCTGACAGGCAGTTAATCCCAGCATAACGACCAGACTTAAAATTGTGATTATTTTCATGATGACTCCTATGCTTCCCAAATTGGTTTAAATATCAGCATAGTGATATTTCATCGTTACTCTATTTCACTTTCATACGATAAATGTAAAAAAGCTCAACCTAAATGATTGAGCCTTTGAATTATTTATTTACCTTTAATTCGGCATTCTGAAATTGGGAAATATCCAGCTCATGCACTTTGCCCCGCCAGATCCATTTTAGTTTAGATTCCTCAAATACATCGCCCTCAAACCAGACAAACAGACCTTCCATCATTTTCGGCCAGTCTTCACGGCTGACTTCCTGATGCCCAGACATCACTGCAATCATCGCTGCCAGAATGGTGTCATGACTGACCGCCAGACTGAGTCCATACGGCGTTTTCGGATGAGTGTTATAAATCAATTCCAGTACATCCACTACACCATTAATTGGATGTTTCATTCCGGGCAAGGCATTGTTGACGAAGCTATTAATAAAGCCCAATGCCCCCTGCTTTTTGAAATATGGCCCTGCTTTTTGAATATCCAGTACAAAGCTGCCTGGCTCAACTAGCAAACCCTGTTCCACGATTTCAATCTTATGGGTATGCGGTGCTTTATCCGTTGCATCTGCCCCTTCGATCATCAATGCTGCGGTATCTACGCAGCGCTGAATCGGACTCGATATACAATGCTGAATATGCCGATCTGTCTGATTGACCAGATAAGCGCCCCATTCCTGTGCCAGATCACGTCCTTGCGGCGTCAACTGCAAATCATAACCTGCCAGCCCCTGACCAGCGACATCTTCACGCAGAGAATGCCGCGTAAACAGAGTCACAGGTGTCTTGGTATCAGGCAATAAATCTATTGCACTGAGCATACTTAGTGGAAGCAGTTTTAATGCCACAATCTTGCCAACTGATCTATCAACGGAATCTTCCTCACTATACCATGAACGGCTATGAGCTCAATCATTGTCTTGCATGTCTGCCAATGCCTGTAAAGCCAATAGTTTCATGGCCTCATTCTTATAGGCGATAAACCCGCCATTCAGTAAGGTCTTGCGTTGGTTATAGATGAATGGCCGGCCTTCGAGATCAATCAACCCTCCACCAATCCGCTCAAGCATGCATTGACCGGCACTGGTATCCCACTCAGAGGTTGGATGGAAACGAGGATAAATATCTACCCGGTCTTCAAGAATCATGCAGAATTTATAAGCACTTCCTGCCTTGAACTCGGTGTACGCGCTAAGTTTAGCCAGACTTTGTAGATACTCGACATATTTTGGTTTTTGCTGACTGCTCTGACTCAGACCGACAAAGACATCCTGATGATCGGTAGCTGCTTCATAGCCAAACCATGCCTGATTCTGAATATCGCATTTAATAGGTAAGCCTTCTTCAGGACAGAAATAAATTAGCTGCTGTGCAGGAATCGCCAGAATCGCAAAAGTTGTCAGACTACCTCTGACCAGACTCAGGTTAATCGTGAATTCTGGACGCTGGTGCAGAAACTCTTTGGTGCCATCCAGAGGGTCAAGCAACCAGAAGTCTGTCCAGGCATGACGCTGATCCTGCTGCCCCTCTTCTGACAATAAAGGTAATTCTGAAATTTCCGCCAAAGCCTGGGTCAAATAACTATTCACCCGATAGTCTGCCTGGGTCACAGGAGAATCATCACTTTTCTTGACAATATCAAACGCAGCACCCGAACAATAACGCTGATATTCTTCTCGCAAAATTTCACAGGCCTGTGTCAAAATGGGTACAAACTGCAAAATCATCGGATCTTGTGGTGCTATTGTCGCTTTAAACATAGAAAACCTTATATGTCGAATTGCTCAGAAAAACCGCCTGTCATTTTTGATATGGACGGAACTTTACTTGATCTTGCCTACGATGATTTCATCTGGAACGAGTTATTACCGGTCCGCTATGCTGAAACACATGGCTGTAGTCTGGAACAGAGCCGCGAAACGCTTTATGCATTCTATCAGCAACATAATCATACCCTAAACTGGTACTCTTCTCGCTTCTGGACGGCTAAAGTCGAAGTCGATGTTCTGGCCATGCAAATTGAGCATAAAGATAAAGTTAGCTTACGCCCTTATTGCCTGGAATTACTCGATTATCTTAAAAATAATGGCTATCCGATCTGGCTTGCCACCAATGCCGACTGTGCCGGCCTGGCCTTCAAACTGGATCATCTGAATCTCAAAGATTATTTCAATGTCATTGTCAGCTCGGAAAGCATTGGACATGCCAAGGAATTTGTAGAATTCTGGCAAGGTCTGAATGCTTTGCACCCCTTTGATCCTGAGCAGGTCTATTTTATTGATGATACCGAAAAAGTCCTGAATGGCGCCAAGGCTTATGGCATCCAGAACCTGTTCTGCATCCAGCAACCTTCTTCCAGTAAAGTTGCACGCCAGACTTGCAATTACCCGATGCTGCACCAATTAACAGATTTAATCACTCATTTAAATCAGTCTGAGGTAAACAAGCAATATGCGTAAATCGTCTTTACCCGAAGATGCGGTAGGCATGCGTATAGATAAATGGCTGTGGGCGGCACGTTTTTTTAAAACCCGTTCCATTGCCAAGAATGCTATTGAGGGCGGTAAAGTCCATCATAATGGTGAGCGTGTAAAAGTATCTCGCGAAGTCCGTGTGGGTATGGAGTTGACGATTCAGCAAGGTATCGACAAAAAAACCGTAGTTGTAAAAGAACTTTCTGATGTTCGTGGTCCTGCACCTGTGGCACAGAAACTGTATGAAGAAACTGAAGTCAGTATCGCTCGCCGGGAATTGATTGCATCACAAAGAAAGTTGCATAATCTAGCGCGTCCCGATCATCGGCCAAGCAAAAAAGATCGTCGAGACATCAGTCGATTCAAGAATGAAAATAGTCAGAACTTTGATCAACATTGGTCATATAATGATGATTAAATTTAAGCGTCAGCATGTGTCGTAACACTGCTGGATTTTATAGAACACAAGGGAAATTTCTGTCACTATATTCCTGTGGAACGAAGCTCTAATGTAAGACATCCACTTGAGTACTAAGTTTGTGACATCGTATTGAGGTTGTAAGATGGATGAGAATAAAAACAAGGCGCTCAACGCTGCCTTAAGCCAGATTGAAAAACAGTTTGGTAAAAACACAGTGATGCGTCTTGGTGACAATACCGTGCAAGCAGTTGAAGCTGTATCTACAGGTTCTTTAACGCTTGATATCGCACTCGGTATTGGTGGTTTACCGAAAGGCCGTATTATCGAGATTTATGGTCCTGAATCTTCAGGTAAGACCACAATGACATTGCAAGCGATTGCTGAATGTCAAAAAGCTGGCGGTACATGTGCATTCATCGATGCCGAGCACGCGCTTGATCCTCAATATGCCCGTAAACTCGGTGTAGATATTGATAACCTGCTGGTTTCTCAGCCAGACAATGGTGAACAGGCACTTGAAATCGCTGACATGCTGGTACGCTCTGGTGCGATTGACCTGATCGTAGTCGACTCTGTTGCTGCATTGACGCCTCGCGCCGAGATTGAAGGCGAAATGGGTGACTCACATATGGGTCTGCAAGCACGTTTGATGAGCCAGGCACTGCGTAAAATTACCGGTAATGCCAAGCGTTCAAACTGTATGGTGATTTTCATTAACCAGATCCGTATGAAGATTGGTGTAATGTTCGGTAGCCCAGAAACGACTACTGGTGGTAATGCACTTAAATTCTACGCTTCTGTACGTCTGGATATCCGCCGTATTGGTCAGGTAAAAGAAGGCGACGAGATTGTAGGTTCTGAAACTAAAGTCAAAGTTGTGAAAAACAAAATGGCACCTCCATTCAGAGAAGCTCTGTTCCAGATTCTGTATGGCAAAGGTGTTAACCATCTTGGTGAACTGATTGACCTTGCAGTACAGCAAGAAATCGTTCAAAAAGCGGGTGCTTGGTATTCATATCAAGGCGACAAGATTGGCCAAGGTAAGAATAATACCATCCGTTATCTTGAAGAACACAAAGAGCTGGCGGATACTATTGAAAAACTGATCCGTGAGCAACTGCTTACTACAGGCAAAGTAGTCGAAGATAAAGACGAAGAAGAACCAGCAGACTTTCTGGATGCATAATCCTTGAACGTCATAACAGAGCGCCCTACGGGGCGTTTTTGTTATTATGGAGTGGATATTTTAATCGAGATCAATATGTCAGACGCAAAATTCAGCAAACTTTTGGACTATGACGCGATTAAACAGCAGTTTGGTGATGCTGAAGATTCAGTCACTCCTGCACCTGTTGAGTCACAGGCTTTGCCAGAATTTGATCCGGAAGACAGCTTATTTGGTAACTCCGATAAAGAGCAAAAGAAACCCGGTCTAACCGGCACCCGTTTGCGTTCTTATGCCTTTGCTGTACTGACTCGCAAGGAATATTCCAAAGCTGAACTCATTGAGAAACTGGCGCTTTATGCAGAAGATCGAAATGAAGTGGTCACTTTGGTTGAAGAGCTATCTAGAGAAAACTATCAAAGTGACCAGCGTGTCGCTGAAATCATGTTGTCGAGCCAAAAGCGTAAAGGCAAAGGCCCTAATCAGATTAAAATGAAGCTGAAAAGCAAAAAGATCGATACTGCCCTGATCAGTGAAGAACTGAAAGAAACGGACTGGGTTCAACAGGCTTATGAACTGAAACTTAGAAAATATGGTCCAGAAGTGACGAAAGATCCAAAGCTTAAAGCCAAGCAGATCCGTTTTCTGATGTATCGTGGTTTTGAAATGGATGCGATCATGAAAGCGATTAGCCGCAAGGCCGAAGATTAATTCCTTTGTATTTGTGAAAAAATATGCTTAGGCTATTTTTATTTCCCTCTTTGCCATTCTACTTAAATAGTTTCTCTTATTACAATTAATCTCAAACAGCAAAAAGCTTTCAAAAGCTCAAATTAAGATAGTTTATTTTTATGATTGAATTTCAATATTCCAAACAATATAGGCATCCACGAAAGCAGCTCTGAATAGAAGATTGAAAGTAAAGTAAAGATTAAAAGGAATAGAAAACAATAGAAATTAAGATTGAAAAATAAAGAGAGAATAGATAAATTTTATAATTATAAATCTGGTGGCAACCCTACCAGCAAAGCTCCGGCACATCATAGATCTACTACCGTTGCTACCTTCCGGTCCTGGCGGGGTTCATAGAGTACAATTGCGAAGTAACCGGCAGGGCTACCATTACAGGAACAGAGTATAGAGATTTTTATTGAAGTTGCAAGGCCTGTATTTCAAATTTTCAGTATAAGCTATCCGTTTGATTATTTTAAAAACAATATATCCTAATATGCTGAATTTTTAACACTCTTCACAATTAATTCATGAATATCGAAATTCACATGATCTTTGTAAAACCTTGTTGCAATTTCTAAAAATGCCGTTTTAAATGTGAAGCTATTAACGGGTTATCTCTTTTAGAATAAATGAGCTGCGGATACATAATCTCGCCAAGAATCATGGAACTTATATGATGTTTAAGAAACAGGTATTGTGTGCCCTCACTGCACTCTGTACAACCTCTCTTTTTGCTGCGATTCCTATCGAATCACGTGGACTCAGCCAAGGTGCTCAATCAAATAATATCAGCACTCAATCTGCCATTGCTACAGGCGCAGATGCACCTCAGACCAATACCAGCTGGCAGCTTATGCAAAAAAACCAGCAGCTTGAAAATGATCTACGCAGTTTACGTGGAAAAATCGAAGAACAAGAAAATGAGATCGAGAGATTAAAGAGCGAATTAACCAACCGCTATGCCGATCTAGATCAACGTCTGGAACTATTGCAGCAAAAAATTGAACCTGCTGAAGATACTCCCGCGGAGGATAACCAACAGGATATTTCTCCCAGTGTAAGCTCTAATGCTCCAGTAGCGACCAATCAGGCATCTACAACGCAACAGCCGAGTGAGCAGGAAAAAGCGGCTTATACCATTGCACTGGATGCCTATAAAAATGGTGGTGCAGCTAAAGCCATTGCACCCATGCAGAATTTCATCAAGAATAATCCGAATAGCGTCTATATCAGCAATGCTCACTTCTGGTTAGCCGAATTTAACCTGTCGATTGACCCACCGAATTTTAATGAAGCAAAGAAGAATTATCTGATTGTGGTTGACCGCTATCCAAATTCTGCAAAAGCCTCTACTGCCCTTTATCAGCTTTATAATATTAGTAAGGATGTAGAAAAGAACACTACTCTTGCTTCGCAATATAAAGCGAAACTACTCAAGAACTATCCGAAAGCTGAAGAAGTTAAATTTTTGAAGTAAATAAAAAGTCCCATAAAAAAAGACACCACGAAGGTGTCTTTTTTTAATTCTACTTTCATTTCTTTAGCTTAGCGCACAATGCCACGCTTTGATTGTTCGAGTGAATCAATCAGACGTTGTGCTTCAGAAACTTCTGGAAGAATCTCGTTACGGATTTTCTCGATGGCTTCCTGAGTCGTTAAGCCAGATTTGTAAATCAGCTTAAAGGATTCACGTAAACCATTAATCACGTCTTTCGACCAGCCTTTACGACGCATGCCTTCAACATTCATGGCAAATGCATGGGCCGGGTTACCCGATACCATCACATAGGCAGGAACATCTTTCAGAATCAGTGAAGCACCACCAATCATGCTGTAAGAGTCAATTTTACAGAACTGGTGAATACCTGAGTTACCACCAATCACGACATAATCGCCTACGTGTACGTGACCCGCCACACCGACATTATTTGCGAAAATATTATGATCACCAACCATACAGTCATGTGCAATATGGGTATTTACCATTAACAGGTTATGACTGCCAATCTTGGTAATACCTTTGTCTTGCACCGTACCACGGTGCAGACTGCAGTGTTCACGGATCTTGTTATAATCACCAATTTCCAGCCAGGTTTCCTCACCTGCATATTTCAGATCCTGGCAGACTTCACCGACACTGGCGAACTGAAAAATTTCATTATGTTCACCAATACGTGTGAAACCACCTACCACGACATGTGAATGCAGTTTGGTACCAGCACCAATCGTGACATTTGGCCCAATAATACAGTAAGGGCCAATCTGTACATCTGCAGCAATTACTGCAGATGCGTCAATGATGGCAGTTGGATGAATTAGGGGATTATTGCTCATGCCTGCTCGACTTTCAGATGGGAAACCATAATTTCCGCGGTTGTTGCGACAATGCCATCTACTGTGGCAATGCAATTATATTTATAAATGCCACGTTTTTGCATCACTAATTCAGATTTAAGTACTAATTGGTCACCAGCAACCACTTGTTTTTTAAATCGAACCTTTTCAGCGCCAGCAAAAAGGAATAATGAACCTTCTTTTGGAGTTTCATTATTCATGACAAAACCAAGGATACCTGAGATCTGTGCTAATGCCTCTACAATCAATACGCCTGGCATGATTGGATAGTTCGGAAAATGGCCTTGCAGAAACTCTTCATTAATTGAGACGTTTTTATAACCAACAATGCCATTTTCGGTAATATCGACAACGCGATCAACCAGTAAGAATGGATAGCGATGGGGCAAATATTCACGAATCTTTTGAATATTCATTGGCAATTCAGGCTTCGTGAATGTAGGCAAATTCGACTCTGTCATCATAATTATTTACGCAACTTAAATGTTGATTCAATGGACTCAATTTGAGATTGCATATGATCCAATCGTTTCACTAACTGGGTCAATGGCACATCTGCTAATTGTCTTAAGCGAACCACTGTGCGTTTCCATTGCTGATTTGGCAACAATCCCATGCCTGAAGAATAAGTACCTTCTTCAGTAATGTTATTTGTCACCATTGACATTCCTGTCAAGGTCACATTATCGGTAATATGTAGGTGTCCTGCTACCCCACAAGCCCCCGCGAGAATACAGTTTTTGCCAATCGTGGTACTGCCAGCAATCCCGCATTTGGCTGCGATCGCAGTGTTTTCACCAATCTTGACGTTATGGGCAATTTGCACAAGATTATCAATAATGACACCTTGCTCCAGAATTGTGTCATCCAGTGCACCTCGGTCAATACTACAGTTTGAACCGATCCGGACATCATCTGCAATACAGACTGAACCCAACTGGGCAATTCGATGCCATTTACCTTGATAAGGTGCGAAACCAAAACCTTCACTACCAATCACGGTATTGGCATGGATCCGAACACGATTACCGATTTTTGTAGCACCTGTTAAAGTCACATGTGCATCAATAAAACAGTCCCGGCCAATTTCAACCTGGTCGTCAATCTGAACGTGTGACTGGATAATGGTATTTTCACCCACCACACAATTCTCACCAATGACGGCATAGTGGCCAATATAGGCACTGTCAGCAATGATGGCAGATGGATGAATTTGTGCGGTACTTTCAATTCCCTGAGTCGTATGTTTTTTCTCAAAAACGTGAGTCAGAATTGCAAAAGCCAGATAAGGATTGGCCACGACAATGAAGTTCTGCTGGGAAGTTAGCTGCTCTTTTAATTCAGCAGTCACAATTAAAGCGCCTGCCTTACTCTGAGCTGCCTGTTCCAGATATTTATCTGCATTGACGAATGCAAGGTCATGAGAGGTTGCATTTTCAAGACTTGCCAAACCTCTCAAACATAAATCTGCCTGACCTACATACTCACCTTGGACAAGACGAGCGAGGTCAGCTAACTGAAGTTTTTGATGATTCATCGATTATTTAATTGCATTAACCTTTTGAATCATTTTATCAGTTAAATCATACTTCGCGTCATAAGCAAGTACGGAATTTTTATTTAAAACCACATCTAGCTTGTTTTCTTGGCGCAATTGTTCAGCAGCACGCTTCAGATTTCCTTCAAAAGCCTTATTTACACTTTGCATGCGCGTTTGCACGGTTGCCTGTACCTGTTGCTGCACCCCTGCCAGTTGAGTCGCTTTGCCTTCAAATTCTTTGGCCATTTTTTCACGTTCTGCTGGTGTTTTTGCAGCCTGACCTTTTTGCTTGATTGCAGCAAGGTCTTTTTGAAACTGTGCAATCTGTGCGGTTTGCGGCTTGATTTCATTTTCCAGAGTAGCATTTTGCTGCTTTAAATAGGTACTGTTTTGTACTACTTTTTCCAGATCAACGATTCCGTAATCATCGGCATGTGACAATGAAGTTAAACCCGCTAAAGCAATACCCATTGCCATCATCATTTTTTTCATGTTTTTACCCATTCAAAAAATTTTGCTCACAAAACCTGATGGCTTCATGAGCAAAATTTGTATTTAAGATCAAAATCTTCTTAGAAAGTACGCCCAATTTCGAACTGAACATTTTGAGTTTCATCACCGTCTTTATCATTCAACGGGTATGCATAGCTCAGTGATAATGGGCCAATCATGGTAATCCAGGTGAAACCAGCACCTACGCTATAACGCATATTGCCTGCATCGAAACCAAAGTTATCCTTACAGTATTGCTTTGCATCTACATCAGTATTTTGTGGATCAAGATATAAATTTCCACGAGGTACATCACACTGAGTATCAAAAACTTGTGCTCCCTCTGCAAAGAGTACTGGACGAACCTGACGTGCCCAATCTCCTTTAAATGGTACAGGAAGGACTAACTCAGTACCAAACTGAACTAAAGCATTACCACCCACTTCTTCTGGACCATAGTCTTGTTGTCGTGATTCATTGTATGTTACACCTGGATACTTAGGGCCTAAGGTACTATTTTCATAACCACGTACTGAACCATAACCACCGGCATAGAAGTTCTTATAGAAAGGCAGGTCATTACCATAACCTAAACGACCATAACCACGCAGAACAAAGTCTTTGCCTAATGGGAAGAAAGCCTGAGCATCATAGGTGAGCTTTTGATATTCCACATCACTTCCTGGCAAGGCAATTTCTGCATTAACACGATGTGACATACCTGTGGTCGGGAACATTGGACGGTTCAAGGTATTATAAGACCAACCTAGATTCAGGTTATAGGTTAAGAAATCACCTTTAAACTCATCAGGAAAAGAGATCCATCCTTCATTATTAGGACCACAGGTGCCATCTTCGCTATTCAGCAAACCTTCTGGACAGTATCTACCTGGACTTCCTGTTTCCTTACCGCCATTTGCTAGCAAATAATCACGTACATATGTAGATACGTATGGCCCTGTGGTAACTTCAGTCTGGTCTATATTCAGACCCAGGCTTACACTCTGATTCTCATCAATTGGATAACCAAAATTAATACCACCACCAAAACTGTCTGTAACATAATTATTTACGTTGTAATTATCATCAAGCTTTGTTTTACGGTAGTAAAGATTATAACCGCGACGTACACCATCAATCGTGAAGTACGGATCCATTACACTCAAATTATAGTAATCCTGAGTTTCGGAACGTGACAGGTCAATCGAAACGCTGTTCCCTGTACCCAGGAAGTTAGTCTGACTTAATCCAGCCTGGAACGTTACACCACCACTTTGAGAGAAACCAACAGCTAGAGTACTTGTACCTGAATGCTGCTCTTCAACTGCCACATTCAAATCAATCTGATCTGGTGATCCTGGAATACGAACAGGTTTGATATCAACTGTTTTAAAGAAACCAGTACGCTCTAAACGTACTTTAGACAGGTCAATCTTCTCATTGCTTGCCAGCGCACTTTCCATCTGGCGCATTTCACGACGTAATACTTCATCGGCAGTTTTAGAGTTACCTGTGAAGTTGATGCGACGTACAGTCACTTGCTGACCCGGATTAATATAGTAGTTCAGGTCAACCTGTTTAGTTTCATTATTAATTTGAGGTACAACATTTACTTCAGCATAATAATAACCAGCATTACCATATTTACGTAGCAATAGCTGCTTGACCGCATTCACTCGTTCCTGAGAGTATGTGTCGCCTTCTTTATACAACTGCAAAGCTTGCAGCTCTTCAGGTTTATAAAGCGCATCACCCAGGAATTTGGTTTGTCCAAACTTAAACTGTTCGCCTTCATTGACTGAAACCTCAATAAAGACATTCTTTTTATCTTCACTCAGGTTCAGACTTGAATTGGTAATATTGAAGTTGATGTAACCGCGGTTCAGATACATCGCACGTAAAGCTTCCAGGCTCGCAGCCATTTTTTCACGTGCATAACGGTCATTACGCGAAATGACAGAACTCCAGCCACTTTCTTTAACAGCAAAGGCTTGCTTGATATCTGATTCTTTAAAAACAGTATTACCGATAATATTGATATCAAAAACTTTAGCCGCTTTACCTTCAACAAAATCGATCAGCACTTCAACGCGGTTGTTTGGTCGAGGTGTCGTTGTTACCGTAATATCAGCATCATAACGACCTTGCTGCATATATTGCTGTTCCAGCTCGGTTTCGACTGTTTGCAGTGCAGATTTCTTCAGCACCTCACCTTCAGCCAGACCCATTTTTTTCAGGCCTTCTTCCAGTGCTTCCTTTGGAATCAGTTTATTGCCTTTCAGCTCGATTTTTGAAATTACTGGACGTTCTACGACCTGGAATACCAAGGTATTGCCCTGTTGAACGGCTTTAATGTCATCAAATAGCCCAGATGCATACAAGCTACGAATCGCATTGGCAATGATCGGATCATTCACCCGGTCACCACTGTTGATTGGCACCAAGCCGTACACATTTTCTGGAGTTAAACGTACCAATCCATCAAATTTTATATCTTGTACAATGAAGTCTTCTGCCGCATATACTTGTTGTGCTACTGCCATTGCACTAACGAGTGCCAAAGGCATAAATAAATGTGTGTGCTGCATGCCAGTCTTTTCCGCTGTTAATTATTTCATTTACGTTATTATAAACGCATAAAGTCATTAAATAATGCCAAAAGCATCATACTGCCGAGCAGTACCATACCAATTTTTAATCCAACCAATTGTATTTGTTCAGAAACAGGTTTACCACGAATTAATTCGATAAAATAATAAACCAGATGTCCGCCATCAAGCATTGGGATTGGCAATAAGTTTAATATCCCTAAACTTACACTCATTAGCGCCATAAAGGAAATAAAAGTTTCCCAACCCATTTCCGCGCTTTGTCCCGCAACTTTAGCAATGGTAATCGGGCCAGAAAGATTATCCAGACCAATCAGACCACGTACCATTTTGACGATCGAGTTCAAAATCATTGAAGACAGATGTGCTGTCTTGTCAAAGGCCATCACCATCGCCTCAACAGGCGTATAGTGAATTGTCTGTTTATATTCAGCAGGAATTGTCACCTTGCCCGGATCACTTTGAACTCCGAGCATACCGGTTACATTCCCCATATTGTCACGTTTGCCTTGCGGCATGACCTGAAGATGCACGACCTGATTACCACGTAATACATCTATCTTAAGTAATTTTTCTGGTGATGCCTGTACAACCTGTACCACATCGAACCAGTCTTTCATCTGTACACCATCAATGGCCAGAATCTTGTCACCTTCTTTAAGACCCTGACGAATGGCTGCACCATCTTCACTCAGTTTGCTCACCACAGCCGGAATTTCCGGACGATATGGCAAGAAACCTAGTGTATCAAGGGGTGACTGACTTTGATCTTTAAGAAAGTCTTGAATTGGTAACTGGAATATCTTGTTTTCACCCGCACGGTCTGCCTGGATCGAAACCACACCAGTTTCACCCACACGATCCACCAAGGCATAACTCAGTTTTTCCCAAGTTTCGACTTGTGTACCATCTACAGCGACAATCTTGTCACCAGGCTGCATCTGTACAGTGGCTGCAGGTGTGTTTGGTAAGACCTTACCTACACGAGTATTCAGCTGTTCTTGTGCAGGTAAAAAAAGTACCCAAAACAGGACAACGGCTAAAAGCAGGTTAATGAGAGGCCCCGCAGCAACGATGGCAATACGTTTCCAGGGATGCTGACGGTTAAAGGCTTTAGGCAAGTCTTCTTCTGCCACACTGCCTTCACGCTCGTCCAGCATTTTGACATAGCCACCCAAAGGCAAAGCTGAAAGCTGATATTGGATACCGGATTTTTTGGAAGTCCATTTTAGGAGGGTTGGCCCAAAGCCAATGGAATAGACCAGTACTTTAACGCCCAGTTTACGTGCCACAATGTAGTGACCAAACTCGTGAATCGCAATTAAGGGACCGAGTAATAGGATTGCGGCTGCAATAATAAACAAGGCGTTCATGTCTTAACTTCCTTTATTCACAACATATTGCTGTGATAAACCTCGTGCTGTGTGATCTGCATGCAGGATAGTATCCAGATCGTGTGCTGGTTGATTGTCCATCTGGTTCAGGACAGTTTCAACCACCTGAGGAATTTGGGTAAATCTGATTTGCTGATTTAAAAATGCAGCAACTGCAATTTCATTGGCCGCATTCAAAATTGTAGGCGCAATTCCACCACTCTTCATGGCTTGACGCGCTAATTTCAGTGCCGGAAAACGAACCACATCCGGTTCCTGGAAATTCAGTTGTGAATGCTTAAACAAATCAAGAGCCGGGATATGGGTACTGATCCGTTGTGGCCATGCCAAAGCATGTGCAATTGGCGTGCCCATATCCGGGTTGCCCATTTGTGCCAATGTTGACCCGTCCACATATTGCACCATGGAATGAATAATACTCTGTGGATGCACAACAACTGTAACAAATTGTTCTTGAACTGCAAACAAATGACACGCTTCGATAAGTTCCAGTCCCTTATTCATTAAAGTAGCGGAATCTACGGAAATCTTTTGCCCCATTGACCAGTTAGGATGTTTGCAGGCTTGAGCAGGTGTCACATCATGCAATTGTTCAAGCGAATGGTTCAGGAATGGACCGCCAGAAGCAGTCAGTAAAATCTGATGAACACCGAGCTTAGGTTGACCATTACGTTCGGCATCAAAGTAGTTTTGAGGCAGGCACTGGAAAATTGCATTATGTTCAGAGTCGACAGGCAATAATAATGCACCATAATCTCGCGCGGCTTGCATCATGATGTCGCCGGACATGACCAAGGCTTCTTTATTAGCCAATAGGACACGCTTACCCGCTTTGACTGCAGCCAAGGTAGGAAGCAGGCCTGCCGCCCCGACAATTGCTGCCATTACGATATCAACATCCGCATGCTCTGCAACTGAAATTAAGCCTGCTTCGTTCTGAAGAATTTCGATATCTGATAAGCCCTGCACTTGTAGCAACTGAGAAAGCTCATCGACTTTATTTGCAGGCACTACAGCCACTTTAGGACGGTACTGCTGACAGATTTCTGCCAGCTCAGTAATACGACTTTGCGCTGTCACAGCGAAAACCGAGTAAGCTTCAGGATGTTGCTGCAAAATTTTTAAAGTACTTTGACCAATTGAACCTGTAGCACCCAGTATACAAACAACTTGTGACATTTATAAATCTACGCCAATAAGTTTTAAAACATATATGCCTGTTGCAAAGATAGGAGCTGCAGCAAGCAAAGAATCAATACGATCTAGTACACCACCATGACCCGGCAAAATACGGCCCGAATCCTTGATTCCAGCACGACGCTTAATCATGGATTCAAACAAGTCACCTAGCACTGAACTAAATACGGTAATAACAGAAAGGATCAGGAATAGACATAGCTCTGGCCAGGTCATATCCAGATAAAGTGAAGCGACGGCAACCACGATGAGCATGGAGGTAAGAATACCGCCGTATAGACCTTCTATCGACTTGTTTGGGCTGACATTTGGTGCGAGTTTTTTCTTGCCGAATTTGCGTCCAACAAAGTAAGCGCCACTGTCTGCACCCCATACCAGCAGGAACAGGTACATCAACCACCATGGGGAGTTTAGCCAAACCGAGAAGATTGCTGTAACAGCAGCAGAAACCAGTACAATCCCGATGCCATGCAAGCTGACATTGTACCAGCCATCATAATCAGGATAGGTTTTAACCCAGTAGATACTCAGTAACCAGGTCAAAATAGATGCCGACCACAATAATAAGGCTACATCCCAATAGTATAAAGCCAGTGCAGATAAGGCTGCAGTCAACAGACCATAGCCCCACGCTACTGGCTTGATTATATTTTTACATTTTCGCGGCATGAGTTTAAACCACTCATAGCCTGCCACCCCGGCAGCCACAACCATCAATGCGAACATTGGATATTGTGATTTGGTCGCAAACATACAGCTCAGTACGACTGCGACCAGCACCAATGCGGTTATAATCCGCTCAAACATGTGTATTAATTCTCAAGTCTTTCTTGAAGAATCTGCTCTGATGTTTTACCGAAACGACGTTCGCGCCCGCCAAATACAGCAAGTGCATCATCGAATTCCTCTACGGTAAATTCTGGCCATAAGGTCTCAGTAAAATACAGCTCTGCATATGCTGCCTGCCAGAGCAGGAAATTGGACAGGCGGAAATCTCCACCGGTACGAATCAGCAGATCAACAGGCGGCAAGTCACTCAAACTAACATATTGACCGAACACATCAGTATCAATTGCTTCAAGATCTAATTTATTTATTAAAACATCCGCAGCAATCTGCTTCGCAGCTTGTGCTATGTCCCACATTCCACCATAGCTGATTGCAATGGTAAGCGTCATACTATCGAAATTAGCAGTCATTTGTTCTGCTTGCAACATCAATGCTTGCAGTTCAGGAGATAAACGCGACCGATCACCAATAAAACGTAAAGCAATATTAAATTTTTGCATACGTGGCAACTGTTCATGAATCGTGTCTTCCAACAACTTCATGAGCAGGTCGACCTCATATTGGGGACGGTTCCAGTTTTCGCTAGAGAATGCAAAGACCGTTAAAGCCTGGATATTTCTTTTTCTACAATGTTCAACAATCGGGTCTAGAACCGTTTTTCCTTCACGGTGTCCATCGCCTTTCTGCATCTGATTTTTTTTGGCAAAACGATTGTTGCCATCCATGATGATGGCAACATGTTTTGGAAGACGGGAATTTTCTTCAGAAGCGGTCATTGATGAATTAAACCTTCATCAATTCAGCTTCTTTCGCAGCCAAGCGCTTGTCAACTTCAGCAACAAATTTGTCTGTGATTTTCTGAATTTCGTCAGATGCACGACGTTCGTCATCTTCAGAAATTTCTTTTTCTTTCAATAATGCTTTGATGTCACCCAATACATCACGACGGATGTTACGGATCGCAACTTTGGCATTTTCAGCTTCGTTACGTGCAACTTTCTGCATGTCACGACGAGTTTCTTCAGTCAACGCTGCCATTGGTACACGGATCGCGTCAGCAGTAATCGGGTTCAAGCCAAGATCAGACTCACGGATCGCCTTATCAATTGCAGCAACCATTGAACGTTCAAATGGTTGAACCAGCAATGTACGTGAATCTTCCACACCTACGTTTGCAACCTGGTTCAATGGCACATCAGAGCCGTAGTAAGGAACCATGACGCCGTTCAAAATTGATGGATGCGCACGTCCGGTACGAACTTTTGCGAAACCATGTTCTAACGAGTCAAGAGACTTATTCATACGCTCTTCTGCGTCTTTTTTAAGATCGTTAATCATATGATCTTCCTTACTTAATTCTTAAAAGATGTATTTACTAAATTAGGAGGTAGTATAAAGGGCTTTGTAGCTCACGTCATTAATTGGTGACGTGAGTTCCTTCTTTTTCACCCATCACCACTGAAAGCAATGCGCCAGATTTGTTCATGTCAAATACTTGAAGTGGTACATTATGGTCACGACATAAGCAGATCGCAGTTAAATCCATGACGCCCAACTTCTCGTCCAGCACCTGATCAAATGTCAATGTGTCGTATTTTACGGCATCTTCGTATTTGCTTGGATCTTTGTTATAAACACCATCAACCTTAGTAGCTTTCAGGATCAGGTCAGATTCAATCTCGATACCACGCAAGCACGCTGCTGTATCGGTGGTAAAGAACGGATTACCTGTACCAGCAACAAATACGCAAACTTCACCTTGAGTCAGGTGACGGATCGCATCGCGACTAGAATAAGATTCAACCACTGCACCAATCGGCAATGCAGACATCAAACGGGTCTTAATATTACGGCGTACCAAAGCATCGCGTAATGCCAGACCGTTCATGACAGTTGCCAGCATACCCATCTGGTCACCGGTTACACGACCAACAAGGCCATCTTTTTGCAACTGGCTACCACGGTACAGGTTACCACCGCCCACCACGATACCGACTTGTACACCCAAACCTACGAGATGCGCAATAGAAAGTGACATCTGATCGAGCACTTGTGCATCGATACCCATGTCCTTGTTCCCTGCCAGTGCTTCACCAGATAGCTTTAGCAGGATGCGACCAAATCGTGGCTTTTTAGAATCCAACATCATCAAACTCCAAATTATTTAATCTAAATTCTTTTAATTCAAAATCTTAAGCAGACTTGATTGAGATCAGCTTGGCAAATAAATCATATTCATCTGCATCGGTGATTTCGACTTCAAGCAAATCTCCTGCCTTAATCACACTTTTGTCGATATCTTCAACAAAAACATTCCCATCAATTTCAGGCGCATCCGCATATGAGCGTGCTACAGCAACCGGGAATTCTTCTTCCAGGTCATCGACCAGCACCGTCATTTTCTGGCCAATACGTTTTTGCAGTTTCGCTGCTGAAATCTCCTGCTGAACCTGCATGAAACGTTCATAACGCTCCTGCTTGATCTCTTCCGGCACATGATCTGGAAGATCGTTCGCTGTCGCACCTTCGACTGGTGAATAAGTAAAACAGCCCACGCGATCTAGCTGTGCTTCTTTCAACCAGTCCAGAAGCATCTGGAAATCTTCTTCAGTTTCGCCCGGGAAACCCACCACAAATGTAGAACGGATGACCAGGTCAGGACATTTCTCACGCCAAACTTTTAAACGTTCCAGTGTATTTTCACTGTGCGCTGGACGTTTCATCAGTTTCAGGATTCTTGGGCTGGCATGCTGGAATGGTATATCCAGATAAGGCAGGATTTTGCCTTGAGCCATCAAATCGATTACGGCATCTACGTGTGGATATGGATAGACATAGTGCAGACGCACCCAGATGCCCAATTGACCCAGTGCTTCACACATGTCATAGAATTTGGTTTTAACTGGCTGACCGTTCCAGAAGTCCAGTTTGTATTTGGTATCGACACCATAAGCAGAAGTATCTTGGGAGATCACGAGTACTTCTTTGACACCTGAACGTTTCAGTGCTGCAGCTTCTTCAAGCACAGAACCAACTGGACGGGAAACCAGATCACCACGCATACTTGGAATGATGCAGAAGGTACAACGGTGGTTACAGCCTTCTGATATTTTCAAGTACGCATAGTGTTTCGGAGTAAGACGAATGCCTTGCTCAGGAACTAAATCAATAAATGGATTGTGTTTTGGCGGTTCAGGGACATATTCATGTACCGCATCCATCACTTCTTCATATGCCGCTGCACCTGTCACTTTCAGGACATTCGGGTGCATTTGGCGAATTTTATCTTCGTCTTTTCCTAGACAACCTGTTACGATGACACGACCATTCGCGCTCATCGCTTCACCGATGGCATCTAAAGACTCTTGTACTGCAGATTCAATAAAACCACAGGTATTTACTACTACTAAATCAGCACCGTCATAATCCGATGCGACATCATAACCTTCAGTCTTTAACTGAGTTAAAATTCGTTCAGAATCTACCAATGCCTTAGGACAACCTAAAGATACAAAACCGACTTTGGGGGACTTCATGAATCTGCGCTCCACTAGAATGCGCGTATTGTATGTCTTTTCGCATCATAAAAATAGTTGAAATGGCCACTCTTTGCATCACGCACTAAAATAACGCCATAAAATATTCAATATAAAAGCTTATGCACCAAAATGAATCATTTTAGGTTTACAGCCTCAATTTAATCCGTTATACCTGAGTTTGATTGTGCATCCCCGTCAGATTTCGTGCATTTTTCAGCAAAATTTTAACAAGAGTTCTAAAGTTGGCGTGCATCTTGCTTAATTTGCCTCAAATCTGAACTTTGAAATTGTTATTTTGCTTTATGAAGATGCCATTGCGCCATTTTAATACAGGAAAACCACCGCTAATGGATCAGCCTCTTTCCATCGACTATCGCCTTTTGGTGGACAACCTGACCACTGCCATTATGCTGGTTGATAGTCATCTGAATATTTATTACTTAAATACAGCCTGCGAGGCCATGTTTGATGTCAGCCTGTTACGCGCATCAGGCACGCCGGTATTAAATATACTGCAAGCGCCAACAGATGAATTCAATACTGAAGAATCTCTCTATAACACACTGCATACTGGCCAACCTTATACTCGCCGTGAGGCGACGATCATCGTCAACTTTAAAGACATTCATGTGGACTATACGGTTTCCCTGCTCAATGCGGGCAAGCCAAATCATCCTTTATTGCTGATCGAGCTGAATCAGCGTGACCGTATGCTGAAAATCTCACGTGAAGAAAACTATATCCAGCAGCACCAGGTTGCGCGTCAGTTGATTCGTGGCGTGGCACATGAGATCAAGAATCCACTCGGTGGCATTCGTGGTGCAACCCAGCTTCTGGCACGTAGCCTTGAAGATCCAAAATATAAAGAGTTCACTGACATTATTATTAGTGAAGTGGATCGCCTGAGAAATCTGGCAGATAGCATGCTCGGTTCACGCCAGTTACCCAGCTATGAAATGGTTAATGTGCATGAGCCTTTAGAACGCGTCCGCTCACTGATTGTGAATCAGACTAAAAAGAAAATTAAAATTACCCGGGACTATGACCTGTCCCTGCCGGAAGTTCTGGCAGATCGCGATCAGCTCATTCAGGTCATGCTGAATATCTGCGTAAATGCCGTTCAGGCGATGACAGAAAACAAGGATTTCTTTATCGAGCATCAACCGGAACTCATTTTAAGAACCCGGATTCAGCGCCTTTATACCATTAGTGGGGTGATTCACCGATCTGTGGTTCGAATCGACATTGAAGATAATGGTCCTGGTGTTCCAGACGATATTATCGAAGCCGTGTTCTACCCGCTTGTGACCAGCCGTGCCAAAGGTACCGGACTAGGTCTCAGCATTGCTCAAAATATTATGCATCAACATAACGGAATGATTGAATGCCAGTCAGTTCCAGGAAAAACCGTATTTAGCTTATTTTTACCTTGGGAGTCAGATCATGTCGCGAAATAAAATATGGGTGATTGATGACGATCGTGCCATGCGTTGGGTACTAGAAAAAACATTTAAAGAAGAAGGTTTCGACGTTACTAGTTTTGAAGAAGCCCAGTCAGCACTTGATCAGTTGGGCGTAGATGCACCTGATGTGATCCTAACCGATATCCGTATGCCAGGTATTGATGGTCTGACCTTTTTAGGCAAGGTGAAAAATACCAATCCTGATTTGCCGGTTATTATTATGACGGCGCATTCGGATCTGGAATCTGCTGTATCCAGTTATCAAACAGGTGCTTTTGAATACCTGCCAAAACCATTTGATATTGATGAAGCATTGGCACTGGTCAATCGTGCGATTTTACATATCACCAAATTACAGCAGCAAGAATCTGCCAAATCTGCACCAACCATTCAATCGACTGAGATCATTGGTGAATCGCCTGCCATGCAGGAAGTCTTCCGTGCCATTGGTCGTTTGTCTCAATCACACATTACCGTGCTGATTAATGGTGAATCCGGTACAGGTAAAGAACTGGTAGCGCATGCCCTACACCGCCATTCACCGCGTAGCAATAAACCGTTTATTGCACTGAACATGGCGGCTATTCCAAAAGACCTGATAGAGACTGAATTATTTGGTCATGAAAAAGGTGCTTTTACCGGTGCAAATACGCAACGTCAAGGCCGTTTTGAACAGGCCAACGGCGGTACGCTGTTCCTGGATGAAATTGGCGACATGCCTTTTGAAACACAAACGCGTTTATTACGTGTCCTTGCAGATGGTGAATTCTATCGCGTTGGTGGTCACATTCCGGTTAAAGTTGATGTACGTATTGTGGCTGCAACGCATCAGGACTTGGAAAAACTGGTACATGACGGCCGCTTCCGTGAAGACTTGTATCACCGTCTAAACGTGATTCGTATTCATATTCCTAAACTGGCGCATCGCTCTGAAGATATTCCGATGCTGGCACAGCACTTCTTGGCGCGTGCAGGTAAAGAACTGGGTGTAAATCCTAAAATCTTACGTCCTGAAACTCAGGAATATATGCAGAAGCTGCCTTGGCAAGGGAACGTTCGTCAGCTTGAAAATACCTGTCGCTGGCTCACAGTGATGATCACAGGCCGTGAAGTTTATCCAGAAGATCTGCCACCTGAATTAAAACAGATTCCAATTCAGCAGCAAGACCCGGGTGCTCCAATTCCAAACCCGAATCAGATTGCGCCGCATCACTGGGATGAATTACTGGGTCAATGGGCAATCCAGAAACTGAAAAACGGCGAAATGAAGCTGTTAGATGTGGCTACACCAATGTTTGAACGCACACTCATTAATGCTGCACTACAACAAACTCGTGGTCGTAAGCGTCATGCTGCGGAGCTTTTAGGTTGGGGACGTAATACCCTCACCCGCAAGCTGAAAGAGCTCGGCATGGACAGTGCAGATGACGATGAAGTAGAAGAAGTCGAAGGCCAGGCCTGAAATTAAAAAAGCACCCTTGGGTGCTTTTTTATTGCTTATATATAATAATGAGATTCTTACACTGTTAAACCGATATAACGTGAATAACCTGCTGCACCCAAATCAGACTTTAAAATCAGATAATTCGGATAAGTACTTGTGGCGATTTCTTCGAACATGTTGACGATGTCATCATTGGCATGCAGTTCATCCACTGTTTTTCGCATAGTTTGCTCAAATTCATCGGTGATGTATTCAAAGCCGATATCCATGGCAATAAACAAGGTATGTTCACAGGGTTGAACATACTGCTCTTCTTGCCAATTAATGATGTCTTGATGGCAATGAGGGCAAGCGATGTTGTCTGTGGCTTGGATATCGAGTTCAACGAGTTGGTATGGCATTGGAATGATCTAGATGTGGAACTTTTGAATATTTTAGCAAATCCCAACATCATCGCAGTCATTCTTTAGAAAATTTCTACAACCATTGCACAAGCAATTCTTCCACCATTTCTTTACCTCGTAAATGATTCATCCAAGATGATGGAATTGCATCTACACCATAATATAAACCAGCTATACCACCCGCCACACATGCAGTCGTATCTGTATCATTACCCAGCGCAATTGCTGTCTTAATCACCTTTTCATAATCGCTAGCTTGTAGTGCGTAATATGCCGACTTTAAACAATCTACGACATAGCCAGTACCTGTCGGTCGATCCCAGTCATCACTTAAAATATGGTGCTCAAGCTCATCTAACGCACCATTCTGATCACTCAATTCACGCTTGAGCATTTCAATTGCTTCTATCCATGAATCTTGAATAGAACAACCATCTAAAATTTTACTTACCCATAAACAATATAATGCACAACATAATTTAGAACGGATATGCGCATGAGTCAGATGTGATTGTATAAATGCCGCCTCTATTAATTCACGATTAGAGCCTTGATGCCAGAGCGCTAAAGGCAATACACGCATCAGCGCACCATTACCATTGGCATATTCATCATTTTTCGCAACTTGATTTAACTAGATACCCGATTGATAATGATGTATCGCATCAACCGTTTGAATTTCCACATCGAATACCTGACCATCGACAGCCATATAACCTGATTGGTACCAATCGCAAATCCGTTGCATAAAATCTTCAGGATTGAGTTTCTTTTGATCTAACAATGAGGCCAACAAACATAATGCTTGTGCACCATCATCTGACCACGTTCCAATTGGAAGACTGGCATAAGTCCGCGCAAATCCTTTTGGGGGAATCATATCAATTTGTTCAATATCAGGCAGCTGGCTCGGCACTTTAAACTCATAAGGCACACCTACCGCATCACCAACAAGTAAACCGTAAATCGCACCCCGTATGTATTTTTCTCTATCCATGTTTTAGCTTCATTGTTGTACATTTCCCACAATTAACATAGCAAAATTACTGAATTTATTCATGAAATAATTGATTTTTTAATTTTTTTTAACTTCATTAAATATAAAAAACCCGCATTACGCGGGTTTTTTATCACTTCAAAATCTTATGCAGATTTTTTCGCTTGGGCATTCTTACGAATCGTAATCATCACCAATTGAACTGCCGCAGGTGTTACACCCGGAATACGGCTTGCTTGAGCCAGTGTTTCAGGACGAATATCTTTTAACTTCAATGTAATTTCACGAGAAAGACCTGAAACAACATCATAGTCAAAATCAGCAGGAATCTTGGTTTCCTCTAAACGTTTCATTTGTGCAACGTCTTGATGCTGACGGTTGATATAACCTTCGTATTTCACCGCAATCTCAATTTGATCACCCACTTGTGGTGAAACTTCAGAACCTGTGAGCTCTGCAATTTGAGCGAAAGTGATGTTTGGACGTTTTAACAAATCAATTGCAGAACATTCTTTAGAAAGATCCGCACCTGTCATCTCAACGAATTTTTTACCCATTGGGTTGTTTGGTGCAGCCCAAAGATGTTGTAGACGACCTGTTTCTTTCTCTACAGCTTCCATTTTTTCACAGTAAGCTGCCCAACGTTCGTCATCTACCAGACCCATTTCACGACCGATTGGTGTTAAACGTTGATCCGCATTGTCTTCACGTAACATCAAACGGTATTCCGCACGTGAAGTGAACATACGGTACGGTTCTTTAGTACCCAAAGTAATCAGGTCATCAACCAGTACACCCATGTACGCTTCATCACGTTTTGGTGTCCATTGTTCCTGATCCCATGCACGACGTGCAGCATTCAAACCTGCAAGCAGACCTTGTGCCCCCGCTTCTTCATAACCAGTAGTACCATTAATCTGACCAGCAAAGTACAGGTTATTGATCGCTTTGGTTTCCAAAGTGAACTTCAATGCTTGCGGGTTAAAGTAATCGTATTCAATCGCATAACCCGGACGAAGAATGTGTGCATTCTCCATACCACGGATTGAACGCACCAATTCAAACTGAACATCAAATGGTAAAGAAGTTGAAATACCGTTTGGATAAAGCTCATGTGTATCCAGGCCTTCAGGCTCAAGGAATACTTGGTGTGAATCTTTATCAGCAAATTTATGAATTTTATCTTCAATTGATGGACAGTAACGTGGACCTACACCTTCAATCACACCAGTGTACATCGGTGAACGGTCTAAACCGCCACGAATGATCTCATGGGTACGTTCATTGGTATGCGTGATGTAGCAGTTCACCTGTTCAGGGTGCATAGACACATCACCCATAAATGACATGGTTGGAGACGGGAAATCACCCGGCTGCGGTGTCATGACAGAGAAGTCGACTGAACGTGCATCAATACGTGGCGGTGTACCTGTTTTTAAACGACCTACAGGTAAGTTTAACTCACGTAAACGATGTGCCAATAAAATTGAAGGAGGATCGCCAGCACGACCGCCTGAAGCATTGTTTAAGCCAATGTGAATCACACCACCTAAGAATGTACCTGCAGTTAGCACCACAGTTTTCGCATCAAAGCGAATACCCATTTGGGTCACGACACCTTTAACAGTATCGCCTTCAACAATCAGGTCATCTGCTGCTTGCTGAAAGATATCCAGATTCGCTTGATTTTCTAAAGTCTCACGAATCGCTGCTTTATAACGAACACGGTCAGCCTGCGCACGAGTTGCACGAACTGCTGCGCCTTTACGTGAATTCAGAATACGGAATTGAATACCGCCTTTATCGGCAGCCAGCGCCATCGCACCGCCCAAGGCATCAATTTCACGCACTAAATGTGATTTACCGATCCCGCCAATGGCCGGGTTACAGCTCATCTGCCCTAAAGTCTCAATGTTATGAGTTAAGAGTAATGTCTGTCGACCCATACGTGCTGCAGCCAGTGCTGCTTCCGTACCTGCGTGACCGCCACCGATAACAATGACATCGTATACTTTAGGATAGTGCATAGTGGTAAATAGAGAGATAGAAAAAGGATAGCTGAACATTATAGCAAACTTCCTTCCAAAGTTGACAAAATCACTTGAATTTATCCTTCGGAATTTACTCTGCCAGCTAATAAAGCAATGTAATTAAACTTTGCATACTTACTATATAAATTAAACATCTAAACTCAAAAAGTTACCCGACTCATATTGTTTAATATTGATTAGTTTTTAATCTATAAAGTGGTCACATTACAAACAAAGGTATACATGATGAATAAGAATATTTTCCTAGCAACAGCGCTCTGCGGTCTATGTTTCGCTCCATTTGCAGCCTCAGCAAATGATAAAGTCGAGAAGGTTTATAATGCCCAAAAATACCAGCAAGTTTGTAAAGGTAAATCAGAGGGCGCTCCTGTAAGTTTTGCTTACCGCGGCATTATCTGGAATGGTACCTGTCAGCAACAGTTCTTCCCTTCATCATCAACCAATATCAAAGGCGATGAACCTGAACTTTATACATCTTGTAGTTCAGGCGGCAAAACTTCAGCAACCATTAATGGCACTCAGGTCAATGGTAAATGTGCATTAGGCTTTACCCCTCCACGTCCACAGTCACAAATGCAAACTCAGCCTCAAACCCCATCTCAATCAGGGATGTAAATCACTATATAGCTGATTAAATATATTTTTAATCAGAAACTTAACGGGTAAAATGCATAAATTTTACCCGTTTTTATATTGCTTATTTATTCATCTACGCTAAACTCAAAGCATACCTAAAAAATGAATAATAAAAAGGAAACTTCATGGATTCGGGGTTTTTTAGTTTGTTTTTGCCGATTACTTTGGCAATTACGATGATGGGGTTAGGACTACAGTTAACAGTCAAGGATTTTCTGCATGTTAGTCGTTATCCCAAGGTGATTTTTATTGTCTTATTCTCACAACTGGTCATTTTAACCGGTTTAACCTTTTTAATCTGTCTGGTACTGGATCTGCCACCATTGCTTGCTGTAGGCATGATGCTGCTAGCTGCCTCTCCAGGAGGTGCCACTGCCAATCTGCTGAGCTATCTTTATAAAGGTGATGTGGCGCTTAATATCACGTTAACCGCCATCAATACGATTATTTCTATTTTCACCTTACCTTTTATTATGAACCTGTCCCTGTACTATTTTATAGGACATGATACCGGCATCGGCTTACCGCTTGAAAAAATGGCTCAGGTTTTTCTGATTACAATTATTCCGGTCGTGATCGGCATGCTGATTCGGGCAAAATTTCCAAAGCTTTCAGATATTGTACATATGCCAATGCGGTTTCTATCTATCGCTTTTTTAAGCATGCTCTTGATTTATGCCATTTTCCAAGAGCGCTTTAACATCATCGAATATTTTGCCAGTATCGGGATTGCTACTTCCATATTATGTTTTTCCAGCCTGTTTCTCGGTTATTGCCTACCTTTATTAATGGATATCCCAGACAAGATGGCACGCGCCTGTACCTTTGAAGTCGGCATTCACAACACAACTGTATCAATGACGATTGCGATTTCTGTCCTCAATAATGTCACCATTGCCATCCCTGCGGGTATTTATTCAATTGTCATGTACGTTTTTGCCGGTATTTTTGGTTTTATGATTAGTCAGCAAAAGCTTAGCTATAGTGGCAAGAGTCGTTTATCAGATTTGTAACTTCCTAAGTCAAATGCATGCTTAAGCTGTATGCTTTTTATAGAAAATTTAAAACTATTAAAATAAATTTCTATAAGGAGCATGCAGATGGACTCTGGCATCATAACAATATTCCTCCCCCTCGCACTCGCCATCATCATGGTGGGATTAGGACTCGAACTCACGCTCAAAGATTTTGCCCGGGTAAGCCAGCACCCTAAAGCAGTGCTGGTTGCCTTGTTTTGTCAATTAATTCTACTGGTAAGCATTGCTTTCATTCTATGTAAAGTTCTGACTTTACCACCTTTACTAGCTGTTGGTCTGATGTTGCTGGCCGCATCGCCAGGTGGCAGTACCGCAAATCTGTTCAGCTATCTGTTTAAAGGCGATCTAGCCCTCAATATTACCTTGACTGCGATCAATTCGGTGGTTGCTGCATTTACCTTGCCTTTAATTATGAACTTTTCCATTATGCATTTTATGCAGGACAGTCAGCAGATCAGCTTGCAGTTCGGAAAGATTCTGCAAGTGTTTGGTATCATTATTATACCAGTCGCGATTGGTATGTTGATTCGTCATTATGCGCCTGCACTTACAGTAAAGTTAAACAAGCCTCTTCGCATTTTTGCAGTCCTCTTTCTAGTACTGATTATCGCCGGAGCAATTTATAGTGAACGCGCTAATATTGCCGAATATCTGACTCAGGTGGGTTTAGCAACCGCCCTGTTCTGTCTCTTCAGCTTAATGATTGGCTATTTTGTTCCACGACTAATGAACATCAATTCTGCTCAGGCACGTGCCAGCGCTTTCGAGATCGGTATTCATAACAGTACACTCGCCATGACCATTGCACTTACTGTCATGTCCAGCACTGTGGTTGCCATGCCTGCTGCGGTCTATTCCATCTTCATGTATATCTTCGCGGCTATTTTTGGATTATTACTGAATCGCTTTGCTCCAGTAACTGCACGTCCTAGCATTTCTCCCACTCAGGAAAATGCGTTTTAACCGGTTTTCATAAAAAGGATGCGAAAGCATCCTTTTTATTTAACTCCGTCTCAAGAAGATCACACCTTCAAGCCGAACTTCCGTTACAATAGCTTTTTGAAAAAATGTATAAAGGTTATTTCTGTGAAGTGGTTACAAATTCATATTACAGTTGATCAGGCTCAGGTAGATTTTACTGAAACATTACTTAGCTCACTGGGCGCCGTAAGTGTCACTCTGGATGATGCTGAAAACCAGGATTTGCTGGAACCACTTCCAGGTGAAACACCACTCTGGAATAAAGTGATCGTGACTGGCATCTATGCTCAGGAAGATGACGAAGAAGAAATCGATGTAGCTGCATTGGAAACCTTTATTCGCGCACAACTACCTGAAGCACCGATCCGGCATGAATTCCTGGAAGATCAAGCTTGGGAACGCACCTGGATGGATGCCTACGAGCCAATCCAGATTTCTGAAAAATTCTGGATTGTTCCAGAATGGATGCAAGCGCCTGAAGCAGATGCAGTGAATATTAAACTTGATCCAGGTTTGGCCTTTGGTACAGGTAACCATGCATCTACTTTCCTTTGCCTGCAATGGCTGGGCAAAACCGATGTAAAAGACAAGATCGTGATCGATTATGGCTGTGGTTCAGGTATTCTGGCTGTCGCTGCATTGTTACTTGGTGCCAAATATGCCTATGCAACTGATATTGACCCACAAGCTGTTTTGGCCACCAAACAGAATGCTGAACTGAATGGCGTATTGGATCGACTTTATGTTGGTTTACCGGAAGAGTTCAATGCAGAGCTTGGTGAGCAGAAAGCAGATGTATTTGTTGCTAATATTCTGGCTGGCCCACTCATGATGCTTGAGCCTGAGTTCGCAGAATTGGTCAAACCTGAGGCAGAGTTCGCACTCGCAGGTGTTATCGAAGAGCAAGTTGCTGATGTTACTAGCATTTACTCAAAACATTTTGATATATTAGAAGTAGAAAAACGCGATGAACACTGGTGCCGTATCTCGGGGAAACGCCATAAGAATTAAAGAGTCTATAAACATTTATGAGTGACAAGCGAACCCACTGCCCGACCTGCTCTACAACCTATAAAGTTACGGTTGCGCAATTAACCATTGCCCAAGGCATGGTTTGCTGCCCAAAATGTAGTACGACCTTTAATGCTTTATCGCATCTGGTGACCGAAGCACAGAATTCGGTCGCCCTTACCCATACGCCAAGTCATGTTTCTTATATTAATAGAAACCTCACCAAATCTACTTCTTCAGCTAATTCTTCAGATCAGCACTATTTACTGAACATCTTTGATGAAAAAGTTGAAAACTCAAATATTGATCTGAAGACCTATCTGAACAACCTGAATTATTTCAGTACTGAACCGATTGCAGTACTGCCTAGCATGAACTGGGATGATCAGGCTGATAAACAGCACAATAAAGGCCCGCTTTATTATTTAGGCTGGACCAGCCTAAACCTGTTCTTATTTGGCTTACTTTTATTTCAATTCTTCTGGTTCAATCCACACTATATTAAGAATAGTCATGTGATGAGTGTGGCTTTTAACAATATCTGTGAAGTGTTCAACTGTTCCAATCTGGAAGAACATTACAATCTGATCAATACTAATAAGGTCAAAGCCAAAGCGATTGCCACAGATAAAACCCAGTTTAGTGGTGAGCTAATCAATTTCCACAAGCGCAGTCTGGAAATGCCAAACTTAAGAGTTCACCTTAAAGATCAGGGTGTAGTCTTGGCGACTTATAATTTAAAACCTCAGGAATACCTGATCGAAAGCCTGGTTAAGATTCAACGTATTCCCCAAAACAGCCCATTTAAATTTGAATTTGTGCTTCCTGTCGACCGTAAAGACTTCGATAATTACAGTTTGGAAATAATTCGACCTTAATATTGATAAAAACTATTAAAAAACGAAAAAAAAGTTAAAAAAAATGCAGTTTTCTTGCTCACTTTTCCCGAGACAATGGTATTATACGCGCCACGAAAGCTATGTGCTGCAAACTCCTCGCTACTTTTTCACAACAAATACAGTCTTGCCTAATGCGCTATAAAACTTATTGCGTATCGAGCAGATTTTTTTGTTTTGATTTTGGTCAGTAACAAAACTTTAACTATTGTTACGCTTATTTTTCGACCAAATCGTCGAGATGTGGCAAGCTACAAGCTCAATGTAATGACCAAGTTTTAGAACTCCAGTTTTAGGATCTAAAATGGAGTTCATTTCAATTTCTAGACCACTTTTATATATCGCTTTACCCAAGTGATATTTGATTTTTCGGATTAATTCGCATGAATAGCAAATCTCCTATTTTTACTGCACAATCTGATGTCGCTCTTCGTATTCACGTAGATCGCGCAGTTCGCCACTACTTTGCACAACTGCAAGGCGAGCAACCTTCTCAGGTGTACGACATGGTGCTGGCAGAAATGGAGAAGCCTTTATTATCTGTCGTTCTAGAATATACGCGTGGTAATCAGACACGCGCTGCCGAGATTCTCGGACTAAACCGCGGTACTTTACGTAAAAAGTTAAAAGCTCACGGTTTAATGAGTGAATAAATGATAAAATGCTTGCGGCTACCGCAGGCATTTTTTTTGACTGTTAATTAGCTATTTAGATTTAATCTGTTCCTTGGTAACTGTGACGAAGATCATGACTATTAAACGCGCTTTAATCTCTGTTTCCGATAAAACCGGTATTGTGGAATTTGCACAAGACCTTGCTGCTCTTGGGGTAGAAATTTTATCTACAGGTGGTACATACAAATTGTTGAAAGACAATAATGTTGCTGTAGTAGAAGTTTCGGAGCACACTGGTTTCCCAGAGATGATGGACGGCCGTGTAAAAACGCTACATCCGAAAATTCATGGTGGCATCCTGGCTCGTCGTGGTCTAGACGAAGCTGTGATGGCTGAACACAACATCGATGCGATCGATCTTGTCGTTGTTAACCTGTATCCATTTGCTGCAACTGTAGCGAAACCAAACTGTTCACTAGCTGATGCAATTGAAAACATCGACATCGGTGGTCCAACAATGGTTCGTGCTGCTGCGAAAAACCACGCGTCTGTGGGCATCGTAGTAAATGCTGCTGACTATGCAACTGTAATTGCTGAGCTTAAAGCTGATGGTGCTTTATCTTATGCAACCCGTTTTGACCTTGCGGTTAAAGCATTCGAACATACTGCTCAATATGACGGTATGATCGCATCTTACTTAGGCGCTCGCGTAGGTAAAGAAGAAGGTCAGGCAGACAAATTTGCGCGTACTTTCAATACTCAATTAAACAAAGCTCAAGACTTACGTTACGGTGAAAACCCGCATCAGTCTGCTGCTTTCTATGTAGATCCTGCTGCAAAAGAAGCTTCTGTTGCGACTGCTAAGCAGCTACAAGGTAAAGAACTTTCTTATAACAACATCGCGGATACTGATGCTGCACTTGAATGTGTGAAATCATTTGCGAAACCTGCTTGTGTGATCGTAAAACATGCGAACCCATGTGGTGTTGCAGTTTCTCTAGACGGCATCAAAGCTGCTTATGATCTTGCTTATACAACTGACCCTGAATCTGCATTCGGTGGCATCATTGCATTCAACCGTGAATTAGACGTTGCAACTGCACAAGCAATTGTGGATCGTCAATTCGTTGAAGTGATCATTGCACCAAGCATCGCTGACGGCGTACTTGAAGTGACTGGCGCGAAGAAAAACGTACGTGTACTCGTATGTGGTGAACTTCCAGCAATTAACGAACGTGCTCCACAACTTGACTACAAACGTGTAAATGGTGGTTTACTGGTTCAAGATCAAGACTTGGGCATGATCACTAAAGATGACCTGAAAGTTGTGACTAAACGCGCACCAACTGAACAAGAAATTGACGATATGATCTTTGCTTGGAAAGTTGCGAAATACGTAAAATCGAACGCAATTGTTTATGCGAAAAACCGTCAGACCATTGGTGTTGGCGCAGGTCAAATGAGCCGTGTAAACTCTGCTCGTATTGCCGCGATCAAAGCTGAACATGCAGGACTCGTGGTTGAAGGTGCAGTTATGGCATCTGATGCATTCTTCCCATTCCGTGATGGCATCGACAATGCGGCTAAAGCCGGCATCAAATGCATCATCCAACCAGGTGGTTCAATGCGTGACGAAGAAACAATTGCAGCAGCTGACGAAGCTGGTATTGCAATGGTATTCACTGGCATGCGTCATTTCCGCCACTAATTTTTAAGTATTAAATTCCAGACCCTCCTTTTCGTAAGGAGGGTTTGTTACATCAGTAGATTATTTAATATCTTGCTATAAGATGTTAAAAGATTTTTAAACCTCATTGGGTTTGTGGAATTTCATTTTCGAGGGAATTTTCTAAAGATGAACATTTTAGTTTTAGGTAGTGGCGGCCGTGAACATGCGCTTGCATGGAAAATCGCACAAGACGATCAAGTGGCAAAAGTATTTGTTGCACCGGGCAATGCAGGCACCGCAACTGAAAATAAATGTGAAAATGTCGCTTTGGACATTCTCGACAATCCTGCCATCATTGATTTTGCGAAAAATAATGCAGTTGAAATGATTATTGTGGGTCCTGAAGCACCGCTTGTGAATGGTGTGGTTGATGCTTGCCGCGAAGCAAGCGTGAAAATTTGGGGTCCAACTCAATTTGCTGCTCAGCTGGAAGGCTCTAAAGCATTCGCTAAGCACTTCTTAAAACGCCATAACATTCCAACAGCTTTCTACGATGTATTTACCGAAGTAGATGCAGCGAAAGCCTTTGTAGAGAAAAATGGTGCACCAATCGTGATCAAGGCTGATGGTCTGGCTGCAGGTAAAGGCGTGATTGTTGCCATGACCAATCAAGAAGCATTTGATGCGATTGATGACATGCTGGCTGGCAACAAGTTTGGCGATGCCGGTTCTCGCGTAGTCATTGAAGAATTCCTTGCTGGTGAAGAAGCCTCTTTCATTTGTATGATTGATGGTGACAACATCTTGCCAATGGCGACGTCTCAAGATCATAAACGTATTTTTGAAGGCGACCAAGGTCCAAATACTGGCGGTATGGGTGCTTACTCTCCTGCTCCTGTTGTGACTGCTGACGTATTTGAAAAAACTATGAATGAAGTGATGCGCCCGACTGTTGAAGGCATGAAAAAAGATGGTCACGTATACACAGGTTTCTTGTATGCAGGTCTGATGATTGACGATAAAGGTCAACCAAAAGTAATCGAGTTCAACTGTCGTTTTGGTGATCCTGAAACTCAACCGATCATGATGCGCTTAAAATCATCTTTGGTAGATTTGGTTCAAGCAGGTCTTGAAGGCAATCTTCCTGCAGAAGCTGAATGGGATGAGCGTAAAACTGTCGGTATCGTACTGGCATCTAAAGGCTATCCTGAAACTTCTAGCAATGGCGATGTGATTTCAGGTCTAGATACTGAAATGACTGATGCCAAAGTATTCCATGCAGGCACCAAAGCCAATGAAAATGGTGATATTGTCACTGCTGGCGGTCGTGTACTTTGTGTGACTGCTTTGGGTAATACCATTGGTGAAGCACAAGCGAAAGCATTAGAGCTTTGTGAAAAAGTAATATTCGACGGCGTTCAATACCGTAAAGATATTGGTTACCGTGCAATTGTGCGTGAAAATGCTTAATCTATATTTAGATTAAATAAAAACCCCGCTGAATGCGGGGTTTTTTTATAGTGAAGAATTTCAACTTTACTCATGCTTGGCTTTATAGTTTTATAAATAGCTAGATCACTAAACTCCATTTTTAGAAATGTTAGAAACAGAACGCCTCATCCTTCGACCTTGGCAAGCATCGGACTATCCAGCTTTTATTGCTATGGGGCAAAATCATGAAGTTATGCGTTATTTTCCCAGCCTACTGACACCTGAACAAAGTCTACAATTTATCGAAAAAGTGACTCGGCAGATTGATCAGCATGGTTGGGGTTTATGGGCAGTTGAGCTAAAAGAGACTAAAGAATTTATTGGTTTTATTGGGCTGCAACCCCAACCTAAATTGTTTGAGTTTTCACCCTGTATTGAAATTGGCTGGCGGCTAGCAAAAAAATATTGGCATCAAGGTTATGCGACTGAAGGTGCACGTGCAGTATTGGATTACGCGTTTACCACTTTAGGTTTGGATAAAGTTGTGTCTTTCACTGCCACAGTCAATACACCATCCGAAGCGGTGATGAAAAAGATAGGCATGGTAAAGACTCAAGAATTCCAGCATCCACGCTTGCCTACGGATCACCCTTTATGTTGGCATGTATTGTATGAAATCAATCAAAGTAATTACTCAGGTAAATAAGACACGGCTCAAATCCTCCCTAAACATTTATTAAAAAAGATCTTTCAGTAGCTTAATGAGCTGATGTATTTATCATGTTTATTCATTTTTATGATTTCTATTGGATAAAATCTTATAAAGATCAATCTTTAAACGATATGAAATTCCGCCTTATCTTCAATAAAAATAATATATTGTATTCATTGATATTTTGATCATTTTCATTCAATTTATATTCTATTAAAAAGATAAGTAAATAGTTTTTATCCACTATATTGAATAAATAATAATTGCTATGATTGCGCCCATTCAGAGCACCAAATTTGACTATAATATCTTTTATAAAACCTCTATTTACTCTCTCCAAATAGGGAATCTCTATAGTGGTTTGGTGAACTCTGACCCGATCGAATTAACGTGAACTGTTGCAGTACATTTGCATTTTCCCTGCCGGAGCCACATGCGACTCGATCTAAGGTCAGCTGAAAGTGTAATAAAACTCCACTTTAACATGACCTTAAAATGCATATACTTTAGGCAACACGAAAATTAGGACATCTTTATGAAAAAGCTACTTGGCGTTTTACTCAGTGCATCTGTACTGACTTTAACTGCATGCGGAAAACAAGAAGCGCCTGCAACGGATGCAGCACAAAACAAAGACTCAGGTGAACTGCAAACTGTTACTATGGCATCTACTGGTTCAGATGCTGACGTATGGCGCTACATTTCAACTTTGCCTGAAACTAAACAAGCCGGCATCAAACTTGATGTGAAAAACTTCACTGACTATGTGGCGATGAATACTGCTGTTGCCAACAAAGAAATTGATGTCAACGCATTCCAGTCTTATGCCTATATGGTTGCTTATAACGACGCCAATACTCAAAAGATCGCTCCGCTTTCTACGACTTATCTTGAGCCAATGGGGATCTACTCAAGCAAAGTAAAAAAAGTAGAAGAATTTAAAACAGGTGCGACGATTGCAATTCCAAACGACGGCGCGAATGAATCACGCGCATTGTTATTATTACAATCTGCTGGTCTGGTAAAACTTAAACCAAACTTTGACCTGGTAAAAGGCACGCCTGCTGACATTACTGAAAATGCGAAACAGATTGTGATTAAGCCAATTCAAATGGCGACCGCAGTTCGTGTGAAAGATGAAGTTGATGCGATTGTTCTAGGTAATACTTTGGCAATGGAAGGTGGTCTGAACGTATTGAAAGATGCGATCTACTACGAAGCGATTGATCAAAGCACTAAAATGAATGTTAACGTTTTAGCTGTGGCTGCTGACCGTCAAAATGATCCTGTACTTCAAAAAGTTGGCCAGTTGTATCATACTCCTGCTGTGAAAGCCTATGTTGATGAACACTTCGGTGGTACTAAAGTTGCTGTAAATAAACCAGTGACTTATTTAACTGAAGAAAAGTAATACAATAATCAATATTCAGAACAGGCAAGATTTCTTGCCTGTTTTTTTATTCGTGATGCAGTATTTGACACTATGATTGAATTTAAAGACATCTCCAAACAGTATGAGCTCAAGGGTCAAACCTTACGTGCTTTGAATCGGATCAACTTACAGATTCCGACCGGCAGTATCTTTGGCATTATTGGCTATAGTGGTGCCGGTAAAAGTACCCTGATCCGCCTAATTAATCTGCTTGAACGCCCAACATCTGGCCAGGTGATTATCAATGGCACGAACTTTACTGCTTTGGATGCCAAATCATTGCGTCAGGAACGTACCCAGATCGGCATGATTTTCCAGCATTTTAACTTGATGCAGACTAAAACAGTGGCTGCCAATATTGAAATGCCAATGAAATTGCTTGGCTGGAGTAAAGCTGAACGGGAAAAACGTCTCGAAGAACTGCTGGATTTTATTGATCTAAAACATAAGCGTCATGCTTTCCCGGATGAACTGTCTGGTGGTCAGAAACAGCGTGTTGGTATGGCTCGTGCCCTAGCGAATCATCCAAAAATTTTGCTCTGTGACGAAGCGACTTCTGCTCTTGATCCGCAAACCACCAAGTCTGTATTGCAACTTCTGAAACGTATTAATCAGGAACAAGGCATTACCATTGTCATGGTCACCCATGAAATGGATGTGATCGAAACCGTGTGCGATTATGTGGCCGTGATGGAAAAAGGTGATGTGATTGAAACCGGTTCTACCCTGCAGATCTTTAGTCAACCTCAGCATCCAACGACGAAAAACTTCATTCAAACTGTACTCCAGCAGAACTTGCCAGTAAATATTCTGGCGAATCTGGAAAATCAGAATCATCACAGTATTTATTGTTTAAAATTCCTGGGCAGCTCAGCGCAGGAAACCGTGATTCAGGGTGTGATCAAACAGTTTGATATCAGCTTGAATATTCTGTTTGCCAATATGACAGAAATTAATGGGTCGGTGATTGGCCAGATGTTTATTCAGCTTTTAGGCGATCCAGCGCAAATCACAGCGGCAATGCAATATCTGAGAGATAACGGCGTACAAGTAGATCAGGCAGGAGTACAAGAATGAGAGATTTAATTGTACAATGGTTGACCACTATTACTGCGCCATTCTGGAAAAGCTCGCTGTCGATGGATCAGTTTGTTACAGCACTGCAAGAAACCTTCCATATGGTGTTCTTTGCGATGTTGTTTGGCTGTATCTGGGGCTTCATTCAGGCGATCATTTTACTCGTCACTCGTCCAAACGGGATTCTGCCAAACCGTGTGATTTACCATGCTCTAAACCCGATTGTGAATGCACTGCGTTCCCTGCCCTTTATTATCCTGCTGATTGCAGTGATTCCACTCACTAAATTTTTGGTCGGTACTTCTATCGGTACGTGGGCAGCGATTGTTCCGCTGACCATTTATGTGGGTCCTTATATCGGCCGTCTAGTGGAAACGTCACTGCTTGAAGTCAATGAAGGCATTATCGAATCTGCCCAAGCCATGGGCGCAACGCCAATGCAGATTATCTTTAAGTTTATTCTGCCAGAAGCGCGTAGCTCACTCATTCTTAACCTGACGACTGCAACCATCAGTCTGATTGGTGCAACGGCGATGGCTGGAGCAGTTGGTGCTGGTGGTATTGGTGACTTAGCGATCTCTTATGGTTATCAGCGTTTTGATACATCTGTGGTGATCATGACTGTAATTGTCTTGTTGATTCTGGTGCAGATTGTACAAAGTGTCGGTGACTGGTTATCTCGACTTCGTTAAGCTAAATTCCTAAGTAAATAAAGCCCTCTTTTTTGAGGGTTTTATTCTTGTATAAAATCTATAACACCCTAATTAACCTATTAACTATCGAGGTTGGCGACATGGATGTCGCCCGTTGGCTTATCTTACGTTCACTTTAAAGCAGTGCTTAAATCTTACTTAGGACATATCAACAAGCTAACAGAAGATTTTTGTTACCTTGCACAGCAGTGCTGCTCATCTTTCAAAGTAAAGTAAGAGATTTAGTGTACTCGCTCATGAATTATAGAAATCATTTATTTTTGAAATTTCAATTCTTCTGAATTTATGAGCTGTCTATTAAAATTATTACTAAATATTATTTTGCTTTTGATCTTAGGATAACCAACCTTACCTTTAAAAGTTTCCTCTTACTTTTGACGGGGCATGAGAAGCATAGCTTCGCAAGACAAAACACCTTTGTTGATCTGATGGCACTTCCTTGTGCCACAGATCAACTAGCGACATCCATGTCGCTGGGCTATAGATTTAATTTCAGGGAAATTATCCTTGTTTAAGTAGAATAATCACTCCAAAGCCCACTTTAAATTAAGATCTAAAAGTTCACCATTTCCCCTCAATTTCAAACTGAAACAATAAATCCCGTGCTAAACTATCGAGTGGTTTTTGCAGGGACTCATTTATGCACTTTGTTCATCTTGGTATTCATACAGAATTTTCGATTACTGAATCCATCGTACGTATACCTGACTTGGTCAAAGCTGCTGCGAATGACGAGATGCCAGCACTCGCGCTGACTGATTTATCCAATCTACATGCTGCTGTTAAATTCTATAAAAAATGTTTGGATAAGGGCATCAAACCGATTCTCGGTTCTGAAATTCGTCTGAATGATGCCGAGCATCGTGTCACCCTGCTATCTATGACTAACAAAGGCTGGCGCAACCTGACCGAACTGGTTTCTGAAGGTTATATCAGCGGCCAGCAACTGGATATTCCTTGCGTACAAAAAGATTGGATCTTGAATCAGCACGATGACATGATCGTATTGCTCGGTATGCAGTCCGATGTCGGCAAAATGCTGATTACTTCAAATCCCGATAAAGCTGAACCGCTACTGCAAGAATGGGTAGAGAAATTTGGAAATCGTGTTTATCTCGCCCTCACCCGCACTGGCCGTGCTAATGAAGATACTTTCATTGAAGAAGCGGTAAAGCTCGCAAAGAAATATAATATTGGTGTAGTTGCACATAATGATGTGCATTTTATTGCACGCGAAGACTTTGAAGCACATGAAGCGCGCGTCTGTATCGCAGATGGTTATGTGCTTGGTGATAATCGCCGTCCTAAAACCTATAGCCCTGAGCAATATTTTAAAAGCTCAGCAGAAATGGCGGAACTGTTTAGCGATATTCCAACCGCGATTGAAAATACCTTCCATATCGCAAGACGTTGTAATGTCACCTTGCGTCTAGGCTTTAATGACTTACCAGATTATCCAATTCCTGAAGGCCATACTATCGACACCTACTTCGCACATTTATGTGAAGAAGGTTTAGAAGAACGTCTGAATTTCCTGTATCCGCCAGAAAAACGTGAAGAAGACTGGCCTTTAATCCGCCAGCCTTATGATGAACGTTTGGCCTTTGAAATCAAGATTATTCTGGACATGGGTTTCCCGGGTTACTTCCTGATCGTAATGGACTTCATTCAATGGTCCAAAGGGAATGGTGTACCGGTTGGTCCGGGCCGTGGTTCAGGTGCGGGTTCCCTCGTAGCCTATAGTTTGAAAATTACCGATCTTGATCCTCTGCGCTATGACCTGCTGTTCGAACGTTTCTTGAACCCGGAACGTGTCTCGATGCCCGATTTCGACGTCGATTTCTGTATCGCTGGTCGTGACCGCGTGATTGACTATGTGGCACGGACTTATGGTCGTGATGCGGTATCGCAAATTGCGACTTTCGGTACCATGGCAGCGAAAGGTGCGATTCGAGATGTAGCCCGTGTCTTGGGTAAATCCTATGGTCTGGCCGATCGTATTTCCAAACTGATTCCCACCAAACCTTTGGGCTTAAGCCTGGAAGAATCTTTGGAAGCCGAGCCACAACTGAAAGACGTCGTTACCAATCCATCCAATCCGGATTATGATGATGCTTCTGAAATCTGGGAAATGGCGCTGAAGCTTGAAGGTATTACCCGAAATACCGGTAAACATGCCGGTGGTGTAGTAATTGCACCAACCAAGCTGACTGACTACTCAGCTGTGATGTGTGATGCTGATGGTACTGCGCGTGTTGCCCAGTTCGATAAGGATGATGTCGAAGCTGCCGGTCTAGTGAAATTCGACTTCTTAGGTCTACGTAACCTGACCGTTATTGAAGATGCCATCAAGCACATTAATACACGCCCAGACGTGACCGAACCGGTGAATATTTCCTATATTCCGCTGGATGACAAGCCAGCCTATAACATCTTCGCGACGGCGAATACCACCGCGGTATTCCAGTTTGAATCCGTCGGCATGAAAAAGATGTTGAAGGAAGCACGTCCTAGCAAGTTCGAAGAAATTATCGCCTTCGTATCGTTATATCGTCCGGGTCCAATGGATCTGATTCCTGACTTTATCCATCGTATGCATGGTGGCGAGTTTGAATACCTGCATCCATTACTGGAAAAGGTATTAGAGCCGACTTACGGGATCATGGTGTATCAGGAACAGGTAATGCAGTCGGCACAGTTCTGTGCCGGCTATAGCTTGGGTGGTGCGGACTTACTTCGTCGTGCGATGGGTAAGAAAAAACCTGAAGAAATGGTCAAGCAGCGTAAGATCTTCATTGAAGGTGCTGCGAAAAAAGATATCGATGAAGCAACGGCGAACCATATCTTCGACTATATGGAAAAATTCGCAGGCTATGGCTTTAACAAATCGCATGCTGCAGCCTATGCACTTGTCGCCTATCAAACAGCTTGGTTGAAAGCGCATTATCCTGCTGAATTCATGTCAGCGGTGATGACCTCGGAAATGCAGAACACTGATAACGTGGTGTTCCTGATTGATGATTGCCGTCATAACGGACTGGAAGTATTACCACCATCGGTGAATATGTCGATTTACCAGTTCCATGCCAGTGATCCAAAAACTATTGTGTATGGTTTAGGTGCGATTAAAGGTGTGGGTGAAGCGGCAATGCAGTCAGTGATTGAATCACGTCAGAAAGAAGGTCCTTATAAAGACCTGTTTGACTTCTGTCACCGTATCGACCTGAAAAAAATCAATAAACGTACGCTCGAAGCCTTGATCCGTGCTGGTGCACTGGATTGCTTGGGCATTGAACGCGCTGATTTAATGGCACAGCTTCCTGAAGCAGTACAGGCTGCAGATCAGGCCCGTCAGAACCGTGAAACCGGGATCATGGATCTATTTGGTGAAGTTGAAGAAGTTCAGCGTAAACCGGCCAAACCGGTGAAACCTTGGTCTGATGAAGTCCGTCTCAAAGGTGAAAAAGATACACTCGGCCTATATCTAACGGGTCACCCAATTGATGTATATCGTAATGAGCTAAAAGCATTCGTACCTTGTCAGATCAATGAATTAACCCCGACCCGTCGTGGTGTAACGACTGTGTTTGCTGGTCTGGTAGTCGATGTCGCTAACTTCCCGAACCGGATGATGGTGACATTAGATGATGGTACGGCACGTATCGAAATCTCCACCAACCATGAACGCTTCCAGCGCTTTAAAGACATCGTTCAGGTTGATAAAGTCGTGGTGATTGAAGGTGAAATTTACGAGCGTGAAGGTTTTGATCGCCCACTCGGTCGTTTGACCAAAGCCTTTAGCCTGAATGAAATCCGTCAGAAACGCGCTAACAGCATCAAGATTACCTTGCAAGCTGAACATTACAGCAAAACCCTCAGCCGTGACTTGCAGCAAATTCTGATGCCATATACCAATGTGGATATGAGCACGCATATTCCAGTGATTCTGTATCTGGATTATGGCTATGCCACGGCTGAACTGCATCTGGGCTTAAGCTGGAAAGTTGCACCACTGGATGATCTTCTCGCCAAGCTGCGTGACTATTTTGGCAAGACTGCGCTCTATATCGAGTATCAGGTGAAGTCTAAAGCTGCACGTGCCGTATCTTATGAAGAAGCTAAGCCAGTTGAGGTTCCGCCTCCGCCTGCTGACATGAGCATGGACGAGGCCTTGGCACAATATGAAGCTGAATCTCAGCTGCAGTATTCATAAATCTCCCATTTTAATATATCCAAACTGGAATTATCATGAGTCAAATTGACAATGCTGCTGTTTCAGCACATCTCTCCCATGTGCGTATTGTCATGGTTAATACCACCCTGCCTGCCAATATTGGTAGTGCCTTACGTGCCATGAAAACCATGGGCCTGTGCAAACTGGTCTTGGTTGCACCAAAAACCTACCCGCATCCAGATATTGATGCGCTGGCTGCAGGTGCAACCGATCTGATCGAACAGATTGAAATCGTAGAAACGCTAGAAGAAGCTATTAAAGATTGCCAGATCGTCTTTGGTACCAGTGCGCGTAGTCGCACTATTCCATGGCCTTTACTTGATGTCCGTCCAGCCGCAGAAAAAGCACTGTCTGCGGTCGTGCAAGAGCAACAGGAAATTGCGATTCTGTTTGGCCGTGAAGACCGTGGTCTGACCAATGAAGAACTGGCGATGGCGAATTATCACTTAACCATTCCTGTGAATACGGATTACGGCGTATTGAATGTCGCTCAAGCCATTCAGGTGATCTGCTATGAGTTACGTATGGCGGCACTGGATCAGGTTGAACACCCACGTGATCCAAAAGCCACCATGCAAGTCATTGATGGCATTGAAATGGAGTGGGATGAACCGCTGGTGACCCATGAACAGATGGAACAGTTCTACCCGCATCTGGAAAAAATGCTGGCAGAAATTGAATTTATGGACCCAAAAAACCCACGATTACTTCCTTTACGCTTGCGTCGCCTTTTCGGACGTATACAATTAGATCATATGGAATATCACTTACTTCGTGGTATTTTCACTCGTGTTCAGGCACTGAATAACGGCACCTGGAAAAAATCTTCCCATACATCACAACAGGATGAGGATCAAAACTAATGCTAAAACAGCTCAAAGAAGATATCCAAGCTGTCTTTGCGCGCGATCCTGCAGCACGCAATACCTTAGAAGTCTTAACCACCTACCCTGGCATCCATGCACTGATTATGCATCGCATGGCACATGAGCTATGGAAAAAAGACTGTAAAGGTACAGCGCGTGTTTTGTCCTCTTTTAGCCGTTTTGCAACAGGTATCGAAATCCATCCCGGTGCCAAGATTGGCCGCCGTTTCTTTATTGACCATGGTATGGGTGTGGTGATTGGTGAGACAGCTGAAATCGGTGATGATGTTACTCTTTATCACGGTGTGACCTTGGGTGGTACAACCTGGAATAAAGGCAAACGTCATCCAACCCTGGAAGATGGTGTGGTTGTGGGTGCCGGCGCAAAAATTCTGGGTCCGTTTACAGTTGGTAAAAATGCCAAGGTCGGTTCCAATGCTGTTGTAACCAAAGCCGTACCGGCCAATACCACAGCGGTCGGCAACCCTGCCCGATTTATTACCAAAGACCAGCCGAAAGATGAGGCTGAAGCACGCCGACGCGATTATGCAGAAAGTATTGGTTTCCAGCCATATGCAACCACACAAGACCAGTCTGATCCGATTATTGAAGGTATGCGGGTTTTACTTGACCGTATTCAACAAAATGAAAAACGCATGAATACACTGTGCAACCGCCTGTCTTTGCTTGACCCGACTTTCAAGAAAAACCAGTTAAATGAACAGCCATTTAGCAAAGAAGAACTTAAAATTCTGGAAGATGCGCGCCGTGAGTGCGAAGCACAAACCAGTCAGTCCAAGGCCTGACTATAAATCATAATTCTTTTGTAACACGCATTTGCTTGCATGATCGCAGCACTTTTCATAGACTGACGATCATGCATTTTTTGAATAGATGTTTTAAAAAATAACATGAATGGACGGATATTATGACCTTGAAGCCCTTAGCAATTGCTTGCTTAGCTTTTACCATGACGGCGTGCTCTATGGCACCGACCTCAAGCAAACAAAAACAGAAACCAGCTGATCAGGTCGTTTTTGTTGAACCTGAAATTACTCCGCCATTTTATGCTTTAAACCCGTTTAACTATAACGAACCACCTCCATTTGAAGTTCATTTGCAAAAGGCCGCTGCGCAGCCAGTGACAAAAATGGTGGTGACTGATCCTAAAGATCCGTCTAAACAGTTAACCCTAGATGTAAACAAGCTGATTATCCCGATGGTGGATAGCAATACACGCAGTATGCGTTATGCAGCACTTGCCAATGAAAATGAAATCGACATTACCGAAATCGATGATTTCTTGCAGATGGTAGAAGGTAAAGCGCGTCATTATCCACCTCGTTTTAGCGACCGTCAGGAACGCCGTGGTTTTGAAGCAAAGCTTCGCGAAGTTTCTCAACAGCTAGATACTCTAGCTTCACGTCCAAATGCTTCATTTGATGTATTAATGCGTGCATTTAAGGCCAGCGTGATGGCACGTAATCTTGATTTAGGTTCTATCTATACCACCAAGTCAATGACCTATGCACAGCGCATTCTTCGTATCAACCAGGATGATGCTGAAGCAAACTTCTGGTTTGGCTTTGGTCTGTCTGAAGGTGGCGGTCATCGTGAAGCGATTCAGTATTTGGACAAGGCAATGCAGGCGGGTGTTCAGGAAGCTTATTTATCTGCGGCAAATAACTACATTGCCATGGAGAATAAAAAGAATGCTGTTCAGGTTCTGAATAATTACAAAATTAAATATCCGCAAGAAGCTGAAGTCGCTGATCGTCTGATTCAGGAAATTGAAAAACAGGGTCGCTGGAACGTATGGCAAGTCATGCAAACGGCTGCTCCTGCACCAGCACCAGCACCAGCACCAGCACCAGCACAATAAGCTATATTTCAGATTCATAATATTACAAATAGACCGCTGCGGCGGTCTATTTTTATGGAAAAAAATTAGTAAAATACAAAGCATTATCAAGCTTTATAATTTTAAATGAGTGTTCAAAGTCTTTATGCACGAGAAAATAAATAAGATAGCATTACTTTGCACTGTACTCATGACAGCCTTACTCAGTGGCTGTCAGGTGGTGAGTGTTAAAGAGCAGGCTATTAATGTCACCATCAATAATGAACGCGATAGCATTCTTACACGCGATAAGTTGAGTGAAGCCAGTCTGAATGTCCTGTCCATGACCGGACGTGAAGCACAAGTCTGTGAAGATAATCCAGAAGAATGTGTGAAAGAGCTACAAGAAATTCCACAGATTCTGGATGAGCAATTACTTTCCACATCGAGTGAATTATATCTAGCTAAATCACTACAGCTGGGTAAATCGGCTGAATGTAAAACCGGTGCTCTGGCTAAAACCCGATCTGAAGAAAAACAGCAACTGCAAACCCAGAACCTGCAAAAATGTCAGGAACAGCAGTTACAGATGCTGGATAAAAGTATCCGCTACAGTTATGCCTATCTGTTCCAGACTGAACGTGCGCCCCAAGACCGGATTTTCGATAACCGACAAGTTCAGATTCGTGACTTTTATAATCTGGCAATTGCTCATTTAATCCAGATCTACGCGGAACGTTATAAAACCAAAGAAGCCGGACAACGTCTACAGGTTGGAAACAGTGTCTATACCATTAATCTCGACAATTTCCCCCAGCTCAAGAATCAGTCGATTGAACAGTTAATGTCGACCTATAACATGAACTTCTCTGGTCTGCGCTCGATTACCCGTCGTGACGGTTTCGGCTCTGAGTTTCTGGTGGTTTTGCCGGAAGAAAAAATTTCCAAAAAAGATAAAAAATATCTGGTTGATCCACTAAATCACCAATATCAAAATGGTGTAAATCCTTTTATTCATTCAGCACGTTATCTGGCCACCACAATTACTGCCATTCCAGAATCAGCGAACTCTGTAGAACAGATCCTAAATAACAGCAACTTCCATTTAAAACTTTATGACCCGTATAAATATGACAAGATTAAAGTTGCCAATAAGGAATATGCTTTAGCGGCAAACTTTTCAGCGCCTTATGGGCTATGGCTGGCAGAAAACAATCTGGGACGCGCAGCTTATCTGACACTGATCAATCGTGACGATAATCTGGTCATGCCGCATCTGTTTATGCTGGAACCTTATAATCCAAATAAAAAGGTTTTAGTGCTGATTCATGGTTTGGCCAGCAGCCCGGAAGCCTGGATTCGTTTAACGAATGATATTATGGGTGATCCGGTCTTAAGAGAAAATTTCCAGGTGTGGCAGGTCTTCTACTCAACCAACATGCCTATTCTGGAAAGCCGTTTCCAGATTAATGCGCTGCTTCAACAAGGTTTCGCGCGTATTAGTAATAATGCACCAGCCAAAAAAGAAGCTGTACTGGTTGGACACAGTATGGGCGGTGTCATTGCCCGTCTATTGGTGAGTGATGCAGATATTACCGAGCCCGCTTTTAATATTGTAAAAAATTCAAAGCTGACCAAGTTCCGGGACAATCCGCTCTTTAAAGCACGCTTGAAAATGCAGCCAGTTCCGAATTTTAGTCGCGCTATTTTCCTAGCAGCACCGCATAAAGGGACCGATTATGCAGATCGCTGGCATACCAAACTGGCACGTAAAATTATTCGTGTTCCGAGTGCCTTTTTGGGCGCATTTGCCGACACAGTCCAAGGTGAAATTGGCTTAAGTGATTTCCTACATGAAGTCGGTCGTGACCTGATTCAAAATGGGCCGAGTGACCTTAGTAAAAAATCAAAGTTCACGGCATTGACTAAAGATATTAATCCTGCACCGGGATTCAAATTTCACTCGATTATTGGCAACAATACAGATAGTGATGATGAAAATATCATGACTGATGATGTCGTTGCTTATCAGAGTGCATATCTTGAAGGTGCGGCTTCCAATAAAATTATCAAAGGTGGACATTCCGTTCAGGAAACGCCTGAGGCTGTACTGGAACTCCGCCGCCTTCTCAGATTACATCTAGTCGACTTAGGATTGTATGACCCTGATTAAATTTTGATGAAAGATATAAAAAAGCTGCCAATCGGTGGCTTTTTTTATGGGCAACCCATGTATCAATACCCTTTTATGCTTTATATCGACTAAGTCCGTCTAAATACAGATTCCTGCGGATTTATATTTCTTTCTAAAAATTAAATTTGTTAGACTTGAGGCAATTATTTTTGACATTCAAACCGGTCTTTACAGGATTTTAGCTTAGGCTATTTTCCAGGTTTTCCGAGGATAGTGTTTCGGAAAAAGATTCAGGTTTTGCTTTATATATTTAAAGGATTTTTTCTTAATGACCAGTTCAGAACTTGTGGCTGATCTCTCTAGCTTAACGCCCATGATGCAGCAGTACATGTCGGTCAAAATGCAGCATCCACACTCATTGATGTTTTATCGCATGGGTGATTTCTATGAACTGTTCTTTGAAGATGCCCATAAGGCCGCCAAAATTTTAGGCATTACCCTGACCCATCGCGGTAAAGCCAATGGCCAGCCAATTCCCATGGCCGGTGTACCTTTCCATGCTGCTGAAGGCTATCTAGCTCGTCTGGTGAAAAAAGGCGAAACGGTGGTGATCTGCGAGCAGATCGGTGAAGTGACTGGTAAAGGTCCAGTTGAACGTGGGGTCGTCCGAATTATCACTCCCGGGACTTTAACTGATGATGCCTTATTAGGTGCGCATCAAACCTCCAACCTGGTTGCTCTGTGTGTTCAACACCAACAAATCGGAATTGCACTTCTCGACCTGAGTGCGGGTTTATTTAAAGTCCAGCAAATCGATTATGACTTAAGTCAGTTAGCCATTGAGTTGGCACGCCTGATGCCTAGCGAAATTGTGATGGATGAAAATCTGCAAGATCAGGCACTAGTAGAACACTTAAAACAACAGCTAGATATTCCAATCAGTAAACGTCCGAATGTTGACTTCAACCAGAACAATGCTCAGAAGACATTATGCGACCAGTTTGCAGTAAGCACACTTTCAGGTTTCGGAATTGATCATCTCCCTTTGGCCAAAGCTGCTGCGGCTGCATTGATTCACTATGCCAAAGAAACCCAGAAAACGGCTTTACCACATATCCGAACCATTCAACTGGAACAAAGTTCAGACTTTATTGCACTGGATCCAGTTACCCGTCGTAATCTTGAGCTAATTGAGCCTTTATTTGAACATGGCACTTCATTGTTCCAGCTAATCAATGATTGTCAAACTGCTATGGGTGGCCGTCTGCTTAGTCGAACCTTGATGCAACCGCTTCGTGATACCGCGATTCTGGATGAGCGACTAGATGCGACACAGGCATTGCTTAAAGGTTTCCATGAATCGCCAGTCCGTCTGGTCTTAAAAGAAATCAGTGATATTGAACGTGTACTCAGCCGTATCGCTTTGGGTAGTGCCCGTCCACGCGATCTGGTTCAATTACGTCAAGCCTGTGCACAAATTCCATTTTTACGCCATGCGTTACAACCGCTGTTAAGTCAACAGAATTCGAAATTATTACAACAGCTGAATGAAGAACTGGGTGATTTTCATGGCCTGCATCAGCGCCTGATGTCCGCTATCGTTGAAAATCCACCGGTATTGCTACGTGATGGCAATGTCATTGCAGAAGGTTTCGATAGCGAGCTGGATGAGCTGCGTAAAATCCGTGACCATGCCGGACAGTTCCTGATTGATCTGGAAATTAAGGAACGGGAGCAAAGTGGCATTCCTACCCTGAAAATCGGCTATAACCGTGTCAGTGGGTACTATATTGAATTAACCCGTGCACAAGCTGAACAGGCACCTGAGCATTATATCCGTCGACAAACACTCAAAAATGCCGAGCGTTATATCACACCTGAACTGAAAGCTTTTGAAGATAAAGTATTGTCTAGCGAATCCCGTGCACTTGCTCGTGAGAAAATGTTGTTCGAAATGCTGCTGGATGAACTGCGTCAGGATATTGGCAATCTACAGATGATGAGCAGTGCGATTGCCCAGATCGATCTGTTGGCAAACTTTGCGCATCAGGCACGTTTACGCAACTGGTCACGACCAAAATTTAGCCCTGAAATTGGTGTGAAAATCGTTGCCGGTCGTCATCCTGTGGTGGAAGCTTTAAGCAAGGCTGCATTTACTCCGAATGATACACAGCTGGATTATCAGCACCGTATGGCCATTATTACCGGTCCAAATATGGGCGGTAAATCCACCTTTATGCGCCAGACTGCCCTGATTGCCCTGCTAGCTTATTGCGGTAGTTATGTGCCGGCGCAATCGACAACACTGGGTCCAATTGACCGGATCTTTACCCGGATTGGCTCTGCAGATGATTTGTCGACCGGTAAATCAACCTTTATGGTCGAAATGACGGAAACTTCGCAAATTCTGCATCATGCTACCAGCCAGTCGCTAGTCCTGATGGATGAAGTGGGTCGCGGGACCAGTACTTATGACGGGCTGTCCCTGGCTTGGGCTTGTGTGCTGGATCTGACTAAACGGATTCAATGTCTATGTCTGTTCGCAACGCATTATTTTGAGCTGACCGAACTGGATAAAGAAGCAGGAATTGATAACTACCATGTCACCGCCAAAGAACTAAATGGCAATCTGATTCTGCTGCATAAAGTCCAACATGGTCCAGCTAGTCAGAGTCATGGTTTACAGGTGGCTAAATTGGCAGGTATTCCTGCGGCTGTAATTAAAGAAGCTCAGCATCGCTTGAAGATTCTGGAAAAGCAACATCAGGCCAAACCGCAAAGTCCACAGCATGACCTGTTTGCGATGCCGGAAATTATTGAAAAGGTCATCGAGATTGAAAAGCCTTCAGCAGCACTTGAGTTATTAGAAGACATTGATGTTGATAACCTGAGCCCACGTGAAGCATTACAGCAGCTATATGCGCTCAAAGATCTCATGAAACAGCCAAGTTAAAATCTCTCCTAAGCCCTATCTTGTATAGGGCTTAGCTGATGATGATTCTCATTCCCTAAGCCTTTCATCAAATCATCGCAGTTTTTTCAAATTTAACAGTCCTATATATAACAAATATCAATAAAAGGAATTGTTTGTTCCCTTTATTTTTGCCTAAAATACGGTATTCGTCATTAGAACCATATTTTTTAGGTAGCTGTCGCCATGACCTTCGTTGTCACTGAAAATTGTATTAAATGTAAATATCAAGACTGTGTTGAAGTTTGCCCTGTAGACTGTTTCTATGAAGGTCCTAACTTCCTTGTGATTAACCCGGACGAGTGTATCGACTGCGCGTTATGTGAGCCTGAATGTCCTGCGAATGCAATTTTCTCTGAAGATGAGTTACCGGAAGGCCAAGAAGTCTTTATCGAACTGAATGCTGAACTGTCTCAGAAATGGCCGAACATCACTCAAATTGGTGAGCAACCTGCTGACCGTGAAGAGTGGAATGGTAAAACTGATAAATTACAATATCTTGAAAAATAATTTTTCAAATCTTAAAAAAAGACCAGCATAGACTGGTCTTTTTTTATACCTCATCCACACATTTCATTGCAATTTATCCTGATTTTCTCCGTAAAAGTGGACTAAAATAGCGCTATTTTAAAATATCTGAATTGCTATCAATGAAGCATTTAATAAAGGGGTTATTGAGTGTTTGTATAATCCCGCTTGTCTTTGTAGGATGTGCTACCACCACAAAACAGTCTGGTAAGGTAACTCCAGATAAAAGGATTTACATCCCAGAAGAACGAGTTCAGTACAATCATAAACCACAGCCTAAACCGGTTCCTTATGTCTATACTCACTGGGTATCAGCACTAAATAACCTGTCTCTTGTACGTGAATATGAAAACTTTCTAGCACAGCAAGGAGTCGGGAATATTATTCCAAGCTTTGAGCTGATGCGTACTGCACGGGACTGGGCCAAATGTGGTCGTTCGCAATACATGATTCCAAGCCGTGAGCTCTGGTCAAATCAGGTGCCTACTTTACGTGTTTTTAAATATCTGGTTGCAGCTAATGTGCTGACTGATTTTGAAGTTACTTCAGTCTATCGTGACCTACCTTTAAACCAGTGTGCCGGTGGAGCCAATTCATCACGTCACCTGTTTAACTCGGCGATTGATTTCCGGATCGGACCTGAATACCCACAGGCTCAGGATTATGCAGCGATTGAAAATACCAAGTTCAAACTGTGCCAGTTCTGGTTACAGCATGGACAAAGCCTGAACATGGGACTCGGTTTATATGCTTCTGGCCAAATCCATATTGATACTCAAGGTTATCGCACTTGGGGCCCGGATTTAAGCCGTCGCTCATCAATGTGTAATTACTAAGTCATTTCATTTGCTATACAAAGCCAGCTTTTGGCTTTGTATAGCTTAAAAAACCAGCGAATATAGAACAATAAATTGCGCTGTGCCCGGAAAAGTTTAAAATGCACGCATCACAATAAAGGTGCGAGTACTATGCAACAAATGTGGACAGATATTGACCGCTACATTGATTCACATTTAATTCCTGAAGATCCCATCCTGAATCAGACCCTCGAAAATACTGCTGCACATGGTTTTCCAGATCATCTGGCTGTTGCGCCGAATCAGGGCATGCTGCTGCAAATGCTGATCCAGATGAATAAGTGCAAGCGCGTACTGGAACTGGGAACCTTTGCTGCATATAGCACCATGTGGCTGGCTCGTGCCCTACCTGAAGACGGTTATATCCTGACCATTGAAGGCCGTGACACGCATGCTGCCATGGGACAGGAAAATATTGATCGTGCACAGTTAAAACAGAAAGTTGAGCTGAAATGTGGCCGTGCTGCAGATGTGCTTCGTGCCCTGCCTGAAGGTACTGAAGCCTTCGACTTTATTTTTATTGATGCTGATAAGCAAAGTTATCCTGAATATCTTGAGCTGAGCTTAAACCTTTCTCACTCCGGCACCATTATCTTCCTGGACAATGTGATTCGTGCCGGTGATATCATCAATCCGGACAATAAAAAACCAAGTATTGAAGGCATTCGTGACATGTTTAAAGCGCTGGAAAATCATCCACGTATCTTGTCTTGTACTGCTTTACAGACCGTCGGTAGCAAAGGCCATGATGGTTTTGCACTCGCAATTGTCAAATAATACGACTAGAACAAAAATCAGCCAATAAAGTATTCCTGATAAATAACATCATCTTACAGAATGTAACCACAGAGTTATCCACAACATATGAGGATAACTCTGGTTATTTTTAATTCAAGCTGTAACAATTTATCAAAAAATACATCTATGCCAGTTTTATCACCTTCTTTCTACTTCGCTACCAATAATGGCACTTTAGAATTTCGGAAAATCGTTGTCGCAATACTACCCAAGAAGAACTGGTGGATTTTGCTATGACTGAATGCTCCCAAGACAATTAACTGAATCCCATGTTCCTGCTGATAAGACAGGATATTCTCAGCCACTTCTCCGTAACGGTATTCTGGCACGACCTCTAGTCCTGCTTCTGTCAAATATTGCAGAGGCTCATTCAGGATTTCCACATGATCCCCGATATAAAGCAGATGACATTGTAATTGTCTTAATAAATCACTTTCTGCAATACGTTTCATCATCTTCACACAAGTCGGTGAATATTCATAAGCGAAAATAAAACGTGTCGGTGGTCTGAAGTGTTCCCCTACAGTCATCACTGTACAGTTAGCACCACGGATAAAGTTTTCAACATTGGTGCCAATTGGCTTGTTTTTCTCCGCAGAACGCTCACCAAGTAATCCAATGACTGCAATATCATCAGGCTTTAGAATCTGAAAACTTTGTTCCAGAAAATCGCCTTTTTCCTGAATATGTGTGGTGCGGATGCCATAATCTTTAAAGATACGATCCGAAATATGCTGGAGTAGATTATTGCTATAACTAAGCGCAATTTCACTTTGCTTTTGCTCCAGCTCAGCCAGCTCTTTAAGTAACATGGCATTGCTTTCAAAGCCAATTACACCGCTAATTTCCCCAAGATGATAACTGGCCGGGTAATAATCCAGAACTTGTAATAAAACCAGTTCACGGCCGGTCTGTTTGGCAATCCATGCAGCAGCATCTGCAAGCGCGTTCGTGCATGGTGAGGAGTCTATGCAGGCAATGACACGTTTCATGTTCAGCCTCTCTTTTATAATAAAAATTTCTTAGTTATTTTTAACTTAGCACAAGCATTAGTAAATGTGCACTGAAATCTGTAAGGCTTGAATTGAAATATGTTAACTTTTATGTGATGTGATAAGGCCTTTACTCAATATTAAGCACTTGATATAAATCCTTTTTCCATGCGCCTATTTCATTATTTTAATCACGATATCGAATCAATTTTGCCGGATTTCCGGCGACAATTGCACGCGCTTCAATATCCTTTGTAACCATGCTATTCATCCCTATAATCGCCTGATCAGCAATTTTCACCCCATCTTTAATGCCAACATTGGCACCTAACCAGACATCCCGACCAATCTCAATTCCTTTGGACCTGACTGACTGCTGATAAATCGGCTGATCCAATTCCATCCCATGATCAAAGGCATAAAGATGACAATAGGCTGCGATGCGTACCTGATCATGCAGTTTAATCCCAACCCGACCACCATCCAGAATACAGTGATGATTGATTGCAACTTCGTTACCTATTTCTAAAGGACCATGTAGCGTACAATCTGCCGCAATAAAGGTATTATCTCCGATACTAATTTTACGACCCGGCTCAGCAAAGATATGCGCCAATGGCGAAATAAAACAGTTTTCTCCAATTTCGACTGTTTCCATCTCCATTAGATAGGTCTGATATTCTTTCTGCCAAGCTTCAGCCCAACCACGATTCTTGGGTTTTAAGGACCAATATAACCAAGGCATATAATTCAGGCGGTGTTTATGCTGCTCACGATATTTCAGCAATGGATCTGGTTCAGTCATCTGCGGCTTCTTCTATGATTTTTAACTGTTCACGTCCACGAGTAACATCCTGAATCTTCAGGGCAAAAGGTTCAAGCTGATGTTTCTGGAATTGTGCCTGAACCTGTACGCCTTCAGCCGAATATTCTTCCTGATAATCAATCTGCAGCTGATTCAGCTCATACTGAAAAATGGCCCATTCATTAAACTGGCAAGCAAATTCGACTTTTTTCTTTTCAATCAGTTCAATTTTTTCAGCTAATAACAAACATTGCCCAGCACAGCCCCCATAGGCACGGACCAGACCACCGGTGCCTAATTTAATACCGCCATACCAGCGATTCACCAGTACCAGTACATTGGTTAGCTCATTGCCTTCAATGGTCGCGAGGATCGGTCGGCCTGCGGTACCCGATGGCTCACCATCATCATTAAAGCGTACATGATGACCGATTTTCCAGACCCAGCATTGATGAGTGGTGGTCGGATCACGGTAGGCCTCCAGAAAATCCTTCACATCCTGCTCATTTTCTACAGGTGTGGCAAAGGCCTGAAATCGGCTTTTTTTGATGTCTTCCTCAAAGCTGACAAGGCTGGCAATAGTAAATGGCATAACTTCAGGCATTCAAATTTCACCTGTGCAGTATACCTGTTTTGACGTGGCAAAGAAAAAGCCTCTCTATACGAGAGGCTTGATTCAATTTAATTTTATTAATTACTTTTAAATTTAACGTTCACGCAATGCTTCTTTAGCCTTGTTGAATGGCTTGATCAGATAATCCATTACCGTTTTTGCGCCGGTACGAATATCGACGGAGGCCACCATACCTGGTGTGATATTGAACTCCTGTCCAGCAGCATTTCTCAGCTTGTCACTATCGGTACGGATATACACCCGATAATAGAACTGATCCTGTTTGACTTCATCTCGTAAGGTATCTGGTGAAATCACGGTCACCTTTCCTTTTAGACCGCCATAAATCGAGTAATCATAGGCAGTAATCTTAACCAGTGCTTCCTGATCAGGCCGGATAAAGGCAATATCACGTGGTGAAATTCGGGCCTCAACCAGTAATTTTTCATCCAGAGGCACGATAGTAATCAGCTTGCCATTTTGCGGAACCACGCCCCCTAAAGTCATGACATCAATTTCTTTGACCACACCACGAACTGGGGATTTAAAAATGGTCCGGTTCAAGGTATCTGACTTACCGCGTACCACCTGTTGCTGGGTTTCCACATCAGTATTGGCTTTGGACAGCTCTTCCCGTGCTTTCACATAATATTGGTTGCGAATATCATTCATCTGGTTACGCAGGTCATTGGCTTCACGCTTCAACCGTAAAACTTCAACTTCACTGGCTGCCCCTTTAGCCACCAATGGCGCGGTCATTTCCAGTTCCTGTTGTACCAGTACCAATGCCTGTTGCAAGCCGGCAAGAGATTCTTCCAAATTGGCACGACGTGACTGATACAGTGCGGTTTCTTCTTTAACCAGTTTCGGATATTTCAGCACTTCTTCCGGGAAAGACAACGGCGTACCACTTACTTCTGCACGTAAACGGGCGGAAGTCGCACGTGAAGCGATCAGTATGGATTCTGATTCGCCGACATTAGATTCAAATCGGGTTGGATCGAGCTGTGCCAAGACTTGACCACGTTCCACAATCTCGCCTTCTTTGACATTCAACTTGGTTAGAATGCCACCCTCCAGAGACTGAATCACCTGTTCCTTGGAAGATGGAATGACTTTACCCGTACCGGTCGAGACCTCTTCCAGTTTAAATAACCAGGCCCATGTCAGCAGTATTAACAAACCAATGCCCACAATCCAGATAATCAAACTGGATTTAGGTAATGGCGGTTCCTGAAAGCTCACCTTGTTTGAACGCGTTAATGTTTGTGGTTCACTCATGCGCTTGCTCCCACGACCCGTTTATTTCCTACCTGTGACTGATTTAATATCTGGTCTCGTGGACCATCCATGACAATTTTGCCATCATTGACCACAAGAATACGGTCAACTAACTCCAGTACGGCGCGACGATGCGTTGCCACCACCAGTGTACGATGTGCCAGATACCCTTTCAGATGATCAATTAACTGCCTTTCTGAAACATCATCAATCGCTGCGGTTGGCTCATCTAGTAACAAAATTTTAGGCTGGCGGATAAGAAGCCGTGCGAGTAATAAGGCTTGACGCTGTCCACCCGAGAAGCCCACTCCACCTTCCAGAATGATATGATCCAGACCTTCTTTTTTCTCTTGAACAAAGTTAAGTGCACCAGTGATTTGTAAGGCTTCCAGAATCTGTTGATCCGTAGCGAGCGGTGCACTCAAAGTCAGGTTTTCACGAATACTACCGTAAAAGAGTTGTGAATTCTGATTGAGCAAGCCCATATCACGGCGTACATCTGAAGGATCGATCAGAGTCAGATCAATACCATCCAGTTTGACCTTACCCTGTGCTGGGGTTTGCATGCCCGACAACAATTGTAACAGCGTCGATTTACCTGCACCGTTACGGCCCAGAATTGCTATTTTTTCACCGGGCTTGATTTCCAGTTTTGGAATGACCAGGCTCGGTTTGGGATCATCATCGCCATATTTGAACACCACACCACTCAGGTCATAATGACCATCCAATACAGGACGGTGAATCAGATGTGAATAATCCGGCTGATCCACCGGTTTTTTCATTAACTCATCCAGACCGCCTTTAGCAACTTTGGCTTGCTGTAAACGGCCCAAGACACCGGTAATTTGTGAAATGGGTGCCAGCATCCGTGATGATAAAATCGAACAGGCAACTAAAGCACCTGTGGTCATCTCACCATCCATCACCGCAAATGCACCGACCAAGACCACAATGGCAAAGGTGAGTCCCTGAATTTTTTGGGTCCATGCTGTCATCAATCCAACAATTTTACGTTGTTGCATGCTGACATCAGCAGAGACCTCATTCATATGATTCCATTGGTTCTGGAAACGGGTTTCAGCTCTTAACAGCTTGATATCTTCAATCCCTTGTACGGCTTCTACTAATAAAGCATTACGGATCGCAGATTCACGCATTCCTAACTGTGCCAACTTGGCCAGTTTTTTCTGCGCCAGAATTCCCGGAAGAATCATGAGTGGTACTACCAGTAGCATGACCCAGAACAGGTTGCCGCCAATAATCCAGAATATCCCCAGGAACAGGAAGAAGAATGGCAGATCTGCAATTGCCGTCACGGTAGTGGAAGTGACCAGTTCACGCACACCTTCGAGTTCACGAATCTGTGAAATAAAAGTTCCGGTTGATTTGGAACGCTCACTATTTTTAATTCTTAAGGAATGACCAAATACCCGGTCAGAAATTTTCAGGTCAGCCCGTTTACCAATAATGTCTGAAAGATAAATACGGGATACCCGTAATACAAATTCGAAAATAGCCGCAATCAGTACACCACCGGCCAACACCCACAAAGTAGGAATCGATTGTGAAGGAATGACACGGTCATAAACGTTCATCGAGAATACAATCGTCGCTAAAGCCAAAATATTGGCGATTAAAGAGGCAAACATTACATCGATATAGCGTTTCCAGTCTTTTAAAACAATTGACCAGAACCAGTTTTTCTCAAAGGGCTTGATATATTCATCGACACGCGCATCCGGTACAGAAGACTCTGGTCGCAGGATGTAAATATGCTTCGCACCTGTTTCTAACTGCCCGATGGTAAAGCTTTGCGATAAACCGGCATCTCCACTCAGTTGTACGCTAACATTGCCTTGTGTGTCGATACGTTCAATAACACCGACATCTCCGCTATCAAATTCAACCAGTAAGGGCAAACGCCAAGGATTCAGCAGACTGCTATCGAATTTATTTTTGCGGACATTTAATCCCATCTGACGGCTAACAATCTTGAGCATTTCATCAATGTTATGATGCTGGTTCCAGTCCAGTTGCAGACGAATCCGTTCCTCAGATGGTTCGATCCGATAATGCTTGGCAATATTTAAAACTGCCTGAAGCCACGGCTGATAATTTATTGTAGTACTCATGGCTGAACTTCAAACCCCTGAATAGAAATACGGTTAAGCGCGTAAATATCCCGTGTACGACCTGTCACCTGAATGTATTGCACAATTGCCGAATAGATGTCATAGCGCGCTGATTCAATTTCCTGTGCTGCACTGTGAATCGCCTGTTCTGCATTCAATAAATCCACTACTGTCCGCGTGCCCAATTTATATTGTTCTTGATATAGCTCTTTGGTTCGTACCGTGGTTTCACGGCGCTGAGCCAGGACATCCATTTGTCTTTGTTTATTTTCAATCTGTTCCCGGATTAAGCGAACCTGATCCAGCACATCCAGATAGACAGTATTGACCTGTGCGCGTGCCGCTTCTTCGGCATAACTGGCAGCACGTGCCTGAGACCGAACAGCGCCCCCCTGATAAAAATTACTACTGGCTTCAATCATAATTGAATTATAAAAGCCATCATCTTCATTATTATTCGGATTTCAACCATTGACCGCCTGACTTAAGCTACCTTTCAGATTAATGGTCGGATAACGGCTTAAACGTGCCTGATCTTTTTGCAATCGGGCTACATCTACTCCTGAATGTGCCAAGATCATGCTTGGAATCTGGGTAAATTCGGGATCCTGATAAAGATCAGCTTGAGTCACGATACGATCTGGAATTTCCCATTGAATTGCAGAGACATCAAATCCCAATAAAGTTCGCAAACGTTGCTGATATTGTCTCAACTGAGTCTGTTGCACGATCAGGTTAGATTGCGCAGCTTCCAGATTGGACTGCGCCTGAACCGGATCAGCCTGTGTGCTAATCCCGGCGCGGGCACGTAAATTGGCAATTTCTGCAATCCGTGCAATGCCCTGAATCTGCTGTTCGGCAATCTTGGTAATTTCCTGATAGCGTTTAATATTGACGATGGCATCCGCTACTTCCAGTGCGACCTGATCCAGACTTACCAATACTCTTGCCTGATCTTCTGCCAGTCTCGCTTCTTCAACACTGACATTGGTTCTAATCTTGCCAAAGTCATATAGCATTTGGGTTGCATTTAGAGAAATCACCTGACGTCCACGTTCACCTGAGGTCAAATCTCCAGTACCTACACCGCCAGATAACTGCGGATAATACGCAGCTTTGGCCACATCAATATTGGCGGCCTGTGCAGATAAAGACGAAATACTCTGGGCAATTTCCGGACGACGCTGAACTGCAGTATGAACCGCCTCAATCAGACTCATTTTGCAGGAATACCAGCATTTATAGGTCGAATTGAAGATTGTGCCTGCTGCGGCCGACTAATCTGCGGCAGTTCAGCCACCTTTGAGGTATCCAGTGAGTACTGACTAAGTGAGCTAATATCAATCGTCTGCGCTGATCGCGTTGGCTCTGGTGCAATCAGTTTTCCTAATCCACTTTTAATATTATTAAAATAATTCTGTGAATTTTCTGCATGTACGAATGGCACAGATAAAGGCAAAAGAAGAATGATCCATATTCCCTTATTTTTATCTATTATCCCCTGAACATTTTTTAAGTGCTGCACCCTAAATTGCATAATAATGAATGTTTCGTGTTTTAGCCTAACAATATATCAAATCATACAAAAAGATAGCGTTTTCGTCTTAATGTAATTAAAAAAAACCCGCATTTGACGACTGAAGTCTTAATGCGGGTTTTTCTGATAATGAAAATTTTCTATACAGTAAAGTCATCACCCAGATAAACTTTACGTACCGTTTCATTGACCAGAATTTCTTGTGCCGTGCCTTCAGCAATGACTGAACCTTCGCTGACAATATAGGCATGTTCACAGATGGCCAAAGTTTCACGTACGTTGTGGTCGGTAATCAATACACCAATTCCGCGATCTTTCAGCGTCGTAATAATATCTTTAATATCACCCACGGAAATCGGGTCAACCCCGGCAAAAGGTTCATCCAGTAACATGAATTTAGGGTCAGCCGCCAAAGCACGAGCAATTTCAGCACGACGACGTTCACCACCCGATACACTCATACCCAGTGAATCTTTAATATGGGTAATTTTAAAGTCTGCCAGTAATTCTGCTAAACGTTGTTGACGCTGAGCTTTGCTTAAATCCTTACGGGTTTCCAGAATCGCCATAATATTTTCAGAAATGGTTAGTTTTCTAAAAATAGAAGCTTCCTGCGGTAAATAGCCAATACCTTTACGCGCACGTTCATGCATTGCCAAGTCAGACAAATCAAGATCATCCAGATGGATTTCACCTTTATCCATACGCACCAGCCCCACCACCATATAGAAACTGGTGGTTTTGCCCGCACCGTTAGGCCCTAAAAGCCCAACAATCTGCCCACTTTCCATACTGAAGGAAACGTCCTTGACTACCCAGCGTTTACTATAATTTTTCGCCAGATGCTTAATGGTTAAAGTTTGAACCTGATGCGTCTGTGCCATTAATCACGTGCTCCCGGGAAGGATTTCGAAGATGAAGGCGGAATCACGATTTGTACACGACCTGCTGCTGAACCGGTTTTATTTGGTGTACCTGTTGCTTCAATATCGCCTTTATTCATGCTGTATTTCAGCGTATTACCACGGATACTAGCGCCATCTTGCTGCAAGTAGGCATTTCCAGACAGGGTAATAATACCGGTTTCCGCATTATATACAATTTTCTGTGCCTGACCTTTGGCCAAACCTTTGGCAGGATCCACTTTCTGCTGAAATTGAGCCGGGCTACCTGTTGCCGTAATCAGACTGATCTGTTTTTTATTATTCAGATTCGCCACAATCGAATTGGCCTGCAATTTCATGGTGCCCTGTTCAATAATGACATTACCTGAATAAGTCGTGACTCCGGTACGCTCATTAAAAGTCGCACGGTCAGCTAATAAGGTAATCGGCTGGTTACGGTCAGATGGCAATGCAAACGCAGTGGCTGAACCCAATGCAACCAGACTTAATAACGCAGCGCGCTTAAGGAAAGTGTTCATCATTTTAGCTCTAGGAATTTGGTTCATACTTTCCTCGAATATTAAAGAATTCGTATTGACCATCATTAAGATTGGCTTTTAGGCCCTGACTGATAAACTCAGCCTGTGGAGATTCAACAATAACGGTTTTATCGGTTTCAATTTCACGTGTTTTCGGAAAAGCCGTCAGCTCCTCAGTACGGAACTGCATTTTTCCATTTTGCATGATCTTGGTCGCCAGCACTTCTTGAGAAAGTACAACTTTTGTATTGTCATCATAACCGTTGCCCTGTTTGGCAAAGAATGTCGCATCAACCTGACCGTCTTTATAGGTCGTTGCCTGCAGATTTTTAAGACTCGAAGTCTCTAGCTGCAGGTTTTGTTCAAGCTGGTCGACCTGAGCACGAACAGACAACATGCCTTTTTCATCAGTCTGGGTTAAGTTAATATTATTCGCAGAATAGGTCATGCTACGTGCAGAATCAGTCTGCAACTTGTTGCCTTTACCGCTGTAATAGTAATACCCACCACTTATTGCGGCAATAATAATAGCCGTAAGATATAAAACTCTAGTGTCCATAAGCGGTGTACTTAATCCAGGATGTATGACTTATTAATAAGGCGCACGAGTATATTTTTCAAGTAACTCTTGGTACTTACCTTTGGACATCAGTAACATGTCACAAATCTCGCGTACCGCACCACGACCACCATAGGCCTGCGTTACCAGATCAGCACGACGACGTACTTCAACATGCCCGTTTGGGACAGTCACTTTCATGCCAGCAATCGCGAAGGCAGACAGATCAGGCCAATCGTCACCCATGTATAAACAGTCTTCAGGGTCAATATTGAGCTGAGTACAAGCTTCACGTAAAGCAGTCCCTTTATCTTCGCGGTCCTGATATACCAGATCTACGCCCAAATCCGACATACGTTTCTGTACGATATTGCTTTGACGTCCAGTAATAATGATCACTTTGATTCCGGCTTGCTGTACCAGTTTCATACCCAGACCATCACGGATATCAAAAGATTTGATCTCATCACCTGTATTGGTCAATGTGACAAAACCATCGCTTAAAATACCATCTACATCAAGTACCAGTGCCTCAATATGACGTGCCTGCTCTAATAATACATAAGATGCCATTTATTAATTTACCCCAGCCTGAATCAAGTCATGCATACTAATTACACCAATGACTTTATTGGCATCATCAACTACAACAAATTGATTAATTTTACGTTCGTTCATTTTTTCCAGTGCAACGACAGCACGCGCTTCCTGAGAAATCGTCAGCGGATTTTTGGTCATCACTTCCTGAATCGGTAAATTGACATCGAAACCTTGCTGTTTGTCGATCAAGCGGCGCAAGTCACCATCAGTGAAAATACCCAGCAGAAGGTCATTTTGATCCACAATTGTGGTTAAACCTAGGCGTTTATTTGAAATCTCGTATAAAACTTGATTCATCGGTGTATCTGGTGACACTTTTGGCAATTCAGAACCTGTATGCATTAGGTGTTTTACATGCAGCAATAAGCGTTTACCCAAGGCACCCGCTGGATGTGACAAGGCAAAATCGTCAGCAGTAAAACCACGGGCATCCAGAAGAGCGACAGCCAGTGCATCACCCAGCGCTAAAGTTGCTGTTGTACTCGAAGTCGGTGCTAGGCCAAGTGGACAGGCTTCCTGAAGATGACCCAGAGTTAAAGCCACATCAGCATTTTGTGGCATTGGGCCTTTAGCATCACCACTAATGGTAATTAAGGGAATTTCCAGACGCTTGATCAGAGGCATCAGCATCATGATTTCATCGCTTTTGCCTGAGTTTGAAATGGCAATCAGTACATCACCCGGTACCAGCATCCCAAGATCACCATGCCCTGCCTCGCCCGGGTGCATGAAGAATGAAGGCGTACCCGTAGACGCAAAAGTTGCCGCCATCTTACGGCCAATATGCCCGGATTTCCCCATCCCGGTAATCACCAGACGACCTTTGCACTGCAGGATAATTTCACATGCCTGACTAAAACGCTCATCAATCTGCGTGGCTAAAATCTGTAATGCTTGTTCTTCGATACGCAAGGTTTCAAGTGCAACTTTCTGGAAGTCTATTTGATTTGGCATATTTGGTGGGTTCAAAGTAGGTTTACCTTAACTCTATACAGAGTTGACTCAGTCTAGCAAAAAATAATTTTCGCAATTTTATCATATCTATGCAAATGTCAGGTTTCAAAATGTAGAGCTTTTCATAAAACTTAGACAGAATGTTTTGAAATTTTTTCTTCAATTAGCCTGTAATTGCTCCTATTTAAATCATGTAATTTAGGGTCTGTTGACACTTACTGTTCATAATTAAACCTATAAAGGTAGCCATAAAAATATACAGGCTAAGGCAACAGAACTCTGATAATTTCTTTTGAGCTTGTCATATCGAGTAGCTATTCCTCTAAATTGCTTTAATCTACAAAACATATTTTCAACTAAATGCCTGATTTTATATAAATACCAGTCCATATGATCATTGTTCGATT
>NZ_JBHDVN010000007.1:0-100906 GCF_046635365.1 Acinetobacter sp. NIOH-H-8 | reverse complement strand
CTTTCAACTTTTGCCAGTGTTGATCTGTCAGCATGGTACGAGGCATAGCGAATAGTAAAATTGGGTTTGGCGATTTGATTTTACTACTTCGCTATTTTTTTAAGCTAAAAGTGTCAACACACCCTAAATAGAAGAAAATATTAAATTTTATATTTAAAGCGGAGTGCTTTATTTTTTATTAATTTTTTATAAGTTGTTTTAAACTAAAAGCTGTTCATAAAAAATCCCTGCACTAGTCAGGGATTTTTTATTAAGCATAATTCATGCTTGCTGAAACTTTAACTGTCTTAACTGACGTGCATGCTGCAAGGTGGTTTCATTAATTTCCACGCCACCCGTCATACGTGCAAGTTCCTGTACAATTTCACTTTCTTCCAGATTAATAATGGTACTGCTGGCTGGATCAGTCTGGCGTTTTTTCACCAGTAAATGCTGGTCGGACTGTGCAGCCACCTGCGCCTGATGGGTGATACATAGAATTTGTACATGCTGTGCCAGATCAGCCAATAAGCGACCCACGATTTCCGCAGTACCGCCACTGATCCCGACGTCGATTTCATCAAAGACCAATACTTCAGCTTCGGTTTTTTCTGCATTCATCACCTGCATCACCAAGGCGATACGGGATAATTCACCGCCTGAAGCCACGCGTGCCAGAGGTTGTGCTGGTATGCCCTTGTTGGCAGTAAACAGAAGCTGAATAAAACTCAAACCTTCACTTGATGGATGTTCCAAAGGCTCAAATTTAAATTCAAAATGCGCTTCAGGTAGGGCAAGCTGTTTCACCTGTTCGGTCAGTTTTTTCGCCAGCGGTTCGGCTGCATCACGGCGAATCTGGTCCAGATGTTGAGCTTTGCTTAGAAACTCCTGATAAGAGACCTCGACCTGTTCAGCCAGAGTTTCTGGGTCTTCTAGCTGATGCAATTGTTCAAGTTCAGTCTGCCAGGCCTCATATTCTTCTTTCAGCAATTCTGGCTGGGTGCGGTATTTGCGTGCTAAACGGTGAAACACTTCCAGTTTGGAATTCAGTTCTTCCATACGTTCCGGATCAAAGCTTTGCCGATCCATAAACTGGCGTAAGGTCGCCGTCGCATCTTCGAGTTCACTTTGGGCATTGAGCAATGAAGTGTAAATCTGGGAAAGCTGTTCGCTACGACCGGCATGCGATTCCATACGGCGTAAGATTGAAGCCAGTTCCTGAGAAATATTCTGTTCACCTTCGTCCAGGCCATTCAGGCTATAGACACAATCCTGCATGATGGCTTCATGATGGGAAAGGCGGTCAAATTCCTGCTCAATTTCCTGATAATCCGTCTGAACGACTTCTTCTAGTTCTTCGAGTTGCAGCTCCAGAGTTTCTATACGTTGCTTACGGGTTGCTTGTGCATCCAGCGCGGCCTGATGCTGGCGAATATTTTTATGCCAGGTGCTATAAGCATCACGTACTTCCTGAGCTGGTGCATAAAAATTGCTATAACGATCTAGCCAGTGTTTGGGATAAGGCGGTTCTAGAAGTTGCTGCTGACTATGCTGGCTATAAAGCTGGACCAAGAGTCGGCCAATTTCTTTCAGTTCGGATAGGCTGCTTGGGCGGCCATTGATCCAGGCCTTGCTACGGCCAGTGGCAAAGATCACCCGGCGTAAATGAATTTCCCCTGACTCATCATCGAGTTCATGCTCTTTTAACCAGCTCGCTTCAGGGCTGTCTTCCTGATAGCTAAAGGTTGCTGTTACATCGGCTTTTTCGGTGCCATAACGCACATAATTGGTATCGGTTCGCTCACCTAGACAGGCAGACAGGGCATCCAGTAACAGGGATTTACCTGCACCGGTTTCACCAGTAAGAACGTTAAAACCTTTATCAATATCAATAGCAAGATGCTCGGCCAAAGCAAAATTGATCAGAGTTAAATGTGTCAGCATAAACGCATCCGGGCTGCGAAAAGTTTGAATGAAATAGCATGTCAGTTGCTTCAGTCTAGCAACGCGGCTGTTATTATAAATCAGGATAAATCGATTTCATTCTATCTTAAATTTCATGGATTAATACACGCTTATTTGAATGTTATGTCACAGGAACTAAGATTAGGCCACTGAAGTTACAAAAGATATTTTCATTTTTCTGACATGCTTGAAATTTAAATTAAATCAGGTCGGAATATATTTTGCTTATAAATGACGGGAAAAATCACGGCATTTTCCAGGATCTGTCGAAATCACTCAAACAGGCTGGAATCAAGGCAAGCAGGGGCACCCAATAATTTCATTCAAGTCCGATAAACTTCGATTGATTAGTTGCGGGTGCACATTTAAACTACAGCAATCAAAATATTACAAAATGCTTTATCTGGAGAAATGGCATGTCAGCTCAGTTTGATCATGTATCAGTACTTAAAAAATCGAATGTGTATTTTGGCGGGTTATGCATCAGCCATGTGGTGCAATTTGAAGATGGCACTAAAAAAACCTTAGGGGTAATTTTACCTTCAGAAAATGCATTAACTTTTGAAACACATGTGCCTGAGCGTATGGAAATCATCTCAGGTGAATGCCGTGTACAAATCGCTGACAGTGAAGAGAAAGAACTGTTCCGTGCGGGTCAGTCGTTCTATGTGCCAGGCAATAGCCGTTTCAAAATCGAAACTGATGACGTGCTGGACTATGTTTGCCATTTTGAAGGCTAAACAGACCTACAGATGAGCTGTAACCGATCAAGAAATTTTGTTCTGAATCGGTTAAACTAAGCTTGATACAGAATCCTGTGAAGTTGGCTTTGCAGGATTTTTCTTTTGCTGCCTATTTCCTAATTTATTTTCGAGGTCGTTCATGGCTAAACCTGAGTATTATTATGGCGTCCATTCAGTAGAATCACTGCTGGAGCTTGAGCCTGAACGTGTCTTGACTCTTTTTACCCTGAAAGGCCGTGATGATCAGCGCCTGAAACGTGTGCTGGAGTTGGCTGAACCTTTCGGCATTAGTGTCCAGCAGGCTAGTCGTGACAAGTTAGAAAAACTGGCTGGTTTGCCTTTTCACCAAGGCGTTGTGGCGGCAGTTCGTCCGCATCCAACCTTAAATGAAAAGGATCTGGAAGATCTATTGAAGCAAGATTCTCAAGTACTTCTATTAGCGCTCGATCAGGTAACTGATCCGCATAACCTGGGTGCTTGTATTCGTACTGCCGCAGCGATGGGTGTAGCGGCTGTGATTGTGCCGCGTGACCGTTCAGCAAGCCTGACACCGACTGCACGTAAAGTAGCAGCGGGTGGTGCAGAAAAAGTGAAGTTTATTCAGGTGACCAATCTGGCGCGTACTTTGGGGCAAATCAAAGATGAATTTAATGTACGTGTGGTTGGTACCATGCTGGATGAGAAAGCTTTACCTATCCAGAAATTTGATTTTACTGGTACAGGTGTATGCGTGGTGATGGGTGCGGAAGATACCGGTTTACGACCAATTACCCAAAGCCAATGTGATCAGACGGTTTATATTCCGATGGCAGGCAATCTGCAAAGTCTGAATGTGAGTGTGGCAACAGGGATGGCTCTTTATGAAGCCTGTCGTCAGCGTCAAGCCTAAGTCCTTTTTATTATTTACCTAAATACTGTTAAAGAAGAAGTCTATGTCTCCCCGAACGCAAGGTTATGCCTTTGTCTTAATTACCATGTGTATTTGGGGAGGTTTTACCTTAAGCACGCGCTTAAGTGCCCAGTGGGGGATTAGTGCCTGGGATCTGGTTGGATTACGTTTTCTATTGGCTTTTCTGATTCTGATGCCAGTCCTGATTTATAAAAAGGACACAGCCTTTTTGTGGAGTAAGGAATCCTTTCTCTTAGCCATGATTGGCGGGGTGGGATATTGTCTGACTGCTTATACTGCTTTCCATTATGCACCTGCAGCTCATGCTGCCGTATTTCTAAATGGCTGTATTCCACTTTGTACCGCAGTGGCTGCTTTTGTATTATTTAAACAGGGGTTTGACCGACATACCTGGATCAGTATGACGATTATGCTGCTTGCGATTGGCAGTATGAGCTGGTTGATGTTCCGGGAGTCTGGTGTGGCCTTGGGACTAGGCGATCTGCTGTTTTTCATCAGTGCGATGTGGTGGGGGGTGTTTACTGTACTGCTACGTCAATGGAAACTCTCTGCCTGGCATTCTATGGCCAGTGTAGCGATCTGGTCAGCCATCGTTTATGTGCCCCTTTATCTGCTATTCTTCCCCAAACATCTGGATGCAGCTGAACCTTGGCAAATGGCTTCCCAGGTACTCTTTCACGGTGTTTTTGTGGTGATTGTAGCGACACTAACTTATGTGGAAGCGATTAAGCGTTTAGGTGCATTTAAAGCGGGTAGTATCGTGACTCTCGCACCATTTATTGCTGCCATACTCGCTGTGCCGCTTCTAGATGAACCTCTAAGTCTCGCGATTGTCTCTGGTTTAGTAGGTATGGCAATTGGTGCCATACAGCCTTGGCGTTGGTTGATGCATCAAGATGGCTTGAGTCAAAAACTGGAACAACAAAAAAAGCAGTCCTAACAAGGCTGCTTTTTATTTTAGTTTTAAATAGGTTTGGATTAATTATTTTGAGCAGCCATTTGAAGATATTTTTCATGTAATGGCGTGAGATGGGCATAAAGATGTTCCAGCTCACCATCATTCAGTACAATATCATTAGCCATAGCACACTTTTGTTCACGTGGCATTTGTGCGGCAATGATCTTCTGAATTTGCTCCATATTTTGTCCATCACGCTGTGAAGCCCGTTGAATTTGCAGTTCAATAGCAGCATCAATTAATAACGTATGTTGTGTCAGTTCATGCTGATTTGTTTCAAACAATAAAGGAGAAACTAAAATCGCATAAGGACTTTGTGCTGCATGCAACTGTTGAATAATTGAAGTGCGAATAGCAGGGTGAGTGATATTTTCCAGCGTTTTGCGTGCTTCAGGAGACTGGAAAATATGTTCACGTAAAGCACGGCGATTCAATGAACCATCCTCAAGCAAAACCCAATCGCCGAAAGCTTGCTGAATCTGCTGTAGGGTTGGTTGACCGATATCAACGACTTCACGGGCGACAATATCCGCATCTACGACAGCAATCCCTTGAGCTTCAAACCATTGGCTGGCAGCAGACTTGCCACTACCAATTCCACCAGTTAAACCGAGTACAAATTTCACTTTACTGACCTAAATAGATTTTCATGATCTGCTCACCCCATAAAAAGGCAATCCAGCCGGCAATGGCAATATAAGGGCCAAAGGCAAAGGGCTGATTTTCTTTACGGACTTTAAGCAGGATAATCCCAATAATCGCGCCCACCAATGATGACAATAATACAATGAGTGGTAGGAGCATAGGCCCCATCCAGGCACCTAAGGCAGCTAGTAATTTGAAATCTCCATAGCCCATACCTTCCTTGCCGGTCACCAGCTTAAACAGATAGTACACCACCCACAAGCATAAGAAGCCAATGATATAGCCCCAGATGGCAGAATCAGGGGTAGTATAAATCGCATAACTATTAATGCCCAGGCCGAGTGCAGCCAGCGGCAGGGTATAGCGATCGGGTAATAACTGGGTATCGAAATCAATAAAGGTGAGGGCAATCAGGACATAGGTAAAAACCAGACCAAACAGCATCTGTATGGTAGGCCCAAATACTGCCACCACTATCAGCGCACAAGCAGCTGTGAGAAGTTCAATAAATGGATAGCGGATACTGATTGGATTCTGACAGTTACCACATTTACCACGTAATAAGATCCAGCTAATCACCGGAATGTTCTGATACCAGCGAATAGGAGTCTGACATTTCGGGCAGGTGGAAACTGGTTTGCTTAAAGTAATTTTGTTCTCATCAATGATGGGCTGGTCTGGATGCAAAAACAGCTGGCAATCTGTACGCCATTCCTGTTCCATCATTTTAGGGGTACGGTAAATGACAACGTTTAAAAAGCTACCAATACAAAGACTAAAAAGCCCAACTGCGAGATAAAGCGCAGTTGGGTTTTGACTGAAATATAAAATAAAATCTTGCATTAAACCACGGAACCCATTTGGAAAATTGGAAGGTACATTGCGATAACAAGGCCACCAACAAGGACACCAAGAATTGCCATAATCAAGGGTTCCATCATCGAGGTTAAACCGTCGACCGCATTGTCGACTTCGTTTTCATAATGGGTTGCAACTTTATCCAGCATGGCATCCAATGCACCAGATTCTTCACCAATCGCGACCATCTGTACGGCCATAGAAGGGAATTTATCGGTGACACGCATGGCAAATTGAAGCTGTTGACCGGTTGCTACGTCTTCCTTGATTCTTAATACTGCCTCTTCATAGACTACGTTATTGGTCGCACCAGCAGTCGATTCAAGCGCATCAATTAATGGCACACCGGCAGCAAAAGTGGTGGCGAGAGTGCGGCTATAACGAGCAATAATCGCTTTATAGACCAGGTCACCAAAGATGGGGGCTTTGAGTGCGGCTTTATCAAGCAAATCACGGAATTTTTTACTACGTTTTTTTGCTTCAAGAAAGGCCGTAATCACAACACCAATCCCGAGAATTAACAGAAACCAGTATGCCTGCATCCAGTTAGACATATTTACGACCATTTGGGTAAATGCAGGTAAGTCAGCACCAAATGAAGAGAATAAGTCCTGGAATACAGGGACTACTTTCACCATCAGAATAATTGTTACGATCACAGCTACTACAATTACTGTAGCTGGATATTTCATGGCTTTTTTAATTTTTTGCTTTAAAAGCTCACTTTTTTCTTTATAAATCGCGACACGATCCAGCATGGTTTCCAGAGCACCAGATTGCTCGCCAGATTCGACCAAAGAACAGAATAGGTTGTCAAAATATTGTGGGTATTTTCGTAATGCTCCGGCAAAAGTATTCCCCCCTTCAACTTCACCTTTGATTCCCAGTACAACCTCGCGCATAGATGGATTTTCTAAACCTTCTGCAACAATTTCAAAGCCTTGTACTAAAGGCACCCCTGCTTTCATCATGGTGGCGAGCTGACGGGTGAAGATGGTGATATCCAGAGTGGAAACTTTTTTCTTCATCAAACCTTCGAGAATATTTTTTTTCTTTTCCCGGATGGTTTTGATCGTAATGCCTTGTTTGCGCAAGTTCACTTTTGCCAAGGCCATATTTCGTGCCGGCAATTCCCCCTTGATCTTGGCGCCTTTGCGATCAACTCCTTCATAACTGAAGATCGGTGTCATCTGGCCTTTTTTTACTGCTGCCATAGCTTTATCCTTATTTTATATTCAGCACGATCATTCGCTGGTTACACGATTGACTTCCTGTAAAGAAGTCACCCCCTGCATAACCTTCACTAACCCTGATCGGCGTAAATTGTTAAATCCTGCACGTGCGGAAGCTTCAGCAATTTCAATGGCATTGCCATCTTCCATAATAATTCTTGAAATTTCAGGTGTGACTTTCATAACTTCATAAATACCGACCCGGCCCTTATAACCTTCACGACATTCATTACAGCCGACTGGCTCATAAATCTGAAATTCAGGGCTTTGTAAATCTGCTTCGGTAAAGCCCATCTCCAGTAAGCTTTGCTTTGGAATGTCAGCCGGTTTTTTACATTGTGAACACAAGCGACGGGCCAGACGCTGCGCAATCACCAGATTGACTGAAGTCGCGATATTGAAAGAAGGTACGCCCATATTACGTAAACGGGTCAAAGTTTCCGGAGCACTGTTGGTGTGCAGAGTTGACATCACCATATGACCTGTTTGCGCTGCTTTGATTGCAATTTCAGCTGTTTCCAGATCACGGATCTCACCGACCATGACAATATCAGGATCCTGACGCAGAAAGGATTTTAAAGCAGCTGCAAACGTCAGGCCAACTTTATTATTGACGTTCACCTGATTAATCCCTTGCAGGTTAATCTCGACTGGGTCTTCCGCAGTAGAAATATTGGTATCTTCACGATTTAAGATGTTTAAGCCCGTATAAAGGGATACTGTTTTACCGGAACCAGTAGGACCGGTAATCAGTAACATCCCTTGCGGTTTATCTAAGGCTTCCATAAATAATTCTTTCTGCTCAGGTTCATAACCTAAAGCATCAATTCCCAGCATGGCACTAGACGGATCTAAAATACGTAGAACCAGTTTTTCGCCAAACAGGGTAGGGAGCGAGTTAACACGGAAGTCGATGGCTTTGTTTTTTGAGAGCTTTAATTTAATACGGCCGTCTTGAGGCACGCGTTTCTCAGAAATGTCCATCTGCGACATAACTTTTAAACGTGACGCCAAACGGTTTGCTAGTTGTAGCGGCGGTGTTGCAATCTGACGTAAAACGCCATCGACACGATAGCGTACCCGATACATTTTTTCATAAGGTTCAAAATGTAAATCTGATGCCCCCATACGAATGGCATCAATCAGTAATTTATTAATATATTTAACAATCGGGGCTTCTTCACCCTTGTCTTTTTCATCTTCTTCTTTCGTTGGATCGGCTGTGTCGACATCAACATCCAGATCGAAATCATCATCAAAATCAAAAGTACTTTCTTCAGTAAAGTTTTGCTCGATCAGTTTCTCGAGTTTATTGTGTTCAACAATAACGGTTTCAATATTCAGTTTAGTCGCAAAGCGGATGGCATCCGTGGCTTCAATATTAGTCGGATTGCTCGTGGCGACATAAAGAACATTGGCGTTTTTATAAATTGGCAAAATTCGATGCTTGGTGATCAGCTTTTCATCGATATCTTCACGCAGGATTTGTCCCGGATCATAAGCGCCAATATCAAATAGAGGTTCACCAAATTCTACTGAGATCGTTTCGGCAATGGTGGTAGGGGAAAGATTATGATGACTGACCAAATAGGCCACAATATCTGTTTTTTCTTGTTTGGCATTGGCTAAAGCAGTACGCATATCTTCAGCCGATAATACCCCTTCATCGACCAGGCGACGAATAAACCCTGTAAATCTTGGTGACCCCTGCAATGCTGTCATGCTTCAATATGCCTATCAATTCAATTTTTTTAATTTGCTATTCTAAAATTATACGTTTGTTATACAAAAATACCATAGCTGAAAATGCTGCAATCTTCCTGATATTCAGTAAAAGCTTGAACTGGTCGGAAGAACCGGGCATTTTTTCAGTGATAACAAAAAATAACCAATTTGAATAGTCTAAACTGAGAAATAGGAGGAATAAAACTATTCTTTAAATTTTACAATTCCGTGTAGAATGTGCGCAATTCAAGATATGTCAGTGAAATAGGTTATTTATGTCGGTTTCGACGATTACCCCTTGGGTGGTGGGCAACTGGAAAATGAATCCAATGCAGGCAGATGCCCAGGCTTTGGTTCAAAATTTCAAAGACTTGCTTGAGTCTGCACCAGTTTCAACAGAGAAATGTCATTTGGGTGTGGCACCGACAACCCTTGCCTTAACTCAAATTCAAACTGCATTTGCTTCTGCAAATCGCCCTGTATATACCGTAGCACAAGATGTATCACGTATTTCAGGTACAGGCGCTTATACCGGGGAAGTAAGTGCTGAATTATTGGCTGATAGCCAGATTCGCTATGTATTGATTGGACACTCTGAACGTCGTGAAATTTTTGCTGAAAGTTCACAGATTCTAAATGCTAAAATCAAGAATGCTTTAAATGCCGGTTTAACCGTAATTTACTGTGTGGGCGAAAGTCTGGAACAGCGTGAAGCAGGGCAGGCGGAAGCAGTGGTTCTGCAACAGATTTGTGATATCGCGACTGTGGTTGCAGGCGAGCAGTGGAAAAATATCGTGATTGCTTATGAGCCAATCTGGGCCATTGGTACCGGTAAAACAGCTTCTCCAGAAGATGCGCAGGCCATGCATGCCCAGATCCGTCAGGGCTTGAGCCAGATTACAGGTTATGCTGCGACTATGGCGATTTTATATGGTGGTAGTGTAAAACCGGAAAATGCAGTAGAGTTAGCAGCCTGTCCTGACATTAACGGGGCATTGGTGGGTGGTGCATCACTCAATGCTGAGTCGTTCCATCAAATTGCTCAAGCATTTGCAAATACACAATAATTAGGAGTTCAGCATGCAAACTTTTGTGCTGGTAGTACATATTATCTTAGCGATTTTGATGATTGTCTTGATTTTGGTTCAGCATGGTAAAGGTGCGGATGCAGGTGCATCATTCGGTGGCGGCGGTGCGGCAACGATCTTTGGTGCCTCGGGTTCGGGTAATTTCATGACCCGTTTGACGGCAGTTTTTACCGCATTGTTCTTTGTAACCAGTATTACTTTGGCGATTCTTGCCAAGAAACAAACCACTGATGCGTACAGTTTGTCTTCAATTCAATCAGCTCCAACTGCGCCTGCACAACCGGTTGAAACTTCACCAACTGCACCACAAACGACCGAATAATTTTAATTAAACCTTTCTTTTTTTCAGTGATGCGACTAGAATGCGTCACAGCTGCGGTGGTGGTGGAATTGGTAGACACGCTACCTTGAGGTGGTAGTGCTTTCGGGCGTGGGGGTTCAAGTCCCCCCTTCCGCACCAACTTATAATCCAGAACATAAGTTGGTGTATGCAGCTAAAAAACTTCTGTTGTTGCGGGATGGAGCAGTCTGGTAGCTCGTCGGGCTCATAACCCGAAGGTCGTTGGTTCAAATCCAGCTCCCGCTACCAATCAATCCTTTTTTAAAGACGCAAACTTTTAAAAGGCAGCTTAAATCTGATTTAAGTTGAGAAGGATTATTTGCATGTTGTTGCGGGGTGGAGCAGTCTGGTAGCTCGTCGGGCTCATAACCCGAAGGTCGTTGGTTCAAATCCAGCCCCCGCTACCAATCCTTTAAAGATGCAAACTTTAAAGGCAGTTTAATGATAGAATATTAAGCTGAATGTTATTTGTATGCTGATGCGGGATGGAGCAGTCTGGTAGCTCGTCGGGCTCATAACCCGAAGGTCGTTGGTTCAAATCCAGCTCCCGCTACCAATTTTTCAGTAACAGATAACAAATATGCAGAATGATGTGGTTGTGATTGAAAAGTTCGCATCTTTTGTATATAATTTTTGCACGTTGATGCGGGATGGAGCAGTCTGGTAGCTCGTCGGGCTCATAACCCGAAGGTCGTTGGTTCAAATCCAGCTCCCGCTACCAAGTTTCTTAAAAGAGGCTCACAACTATGGTGGGCCTTTTTGCACAGTGGGATTTGAAAAAAGTTCAAATTGTGTATTAATTGGGGCGATTTACGCCCTTTTTTATTGGCTATCGTGTAGTGTCGACAATATTTGGTCAAATCTCCATGTTTCACTACTACTATAGTTTGTAGTGGTCAAATAGATCATAAAATCGCACCAGATGACGAGAGTAAATGAAGCTATCAAATAAAACTCAAGCACTTCAGGACTTGATTGCACCAGCAGTTGAAGCCTGTGATGTAAACCTGTGGGGGATTGAATTCCTGCCACAAGGCAAACGTTCATTATTACGGATCTATATCGACAAACCGGTCGATGAAAATGCAGCACCTGTTGTCAATGAAGATGGTGAAGAAGAGCAGGGTCGTGGTATTGGGGTTCAGGACTGTGTGCGTGTCACACAGCAAGTCGGCGCTATGCTTGATGTCCATGATCCAATCTCAGGTGACTATTCGCTTGAAGTTTCTTCACCAGGTTGGGATCGTCCATTCTTCCAGCTGGAGCAGATGGCTCATTATATCGGACAAATGGTTGCGCTGCGTTTGATCAGTGCCGTCGATAATCGTCGTAAATTCCAGGCAAAACTGGTTGCAGTCGACCTTGAAAATGAAATGATTCAAGTTGAAGTAGAAAAGCAACAGATTTTGGATATCGACAGTCACAATATCGATAAAGCAAACTTGGTCTATCAAGATTAATCCAATTAATAAGAATCTGAACGAATAGGTGACTTATGGCACGTGAAATTCTTACCGTGGTTGAAACGGTTAGTAACGAAAAAGGTGTAAGTCGTGAAGCAATTTTTGAAGCGCTAGAACAAGCTTTGGTTGCAGCGACTAAGAAGAAATTCTACGAGGGGACTCACTCGGAAGAAGCTCGTCTTCGTGTAGAAATTGACCGTAAAACTGGGGATTACCGTACTTTCCGTCAATGGGAAGTGGTGGCTGATGAAGATCATGAAATGCCTGCTTGTCAGGATGCGATCTCTGATGTTGATCCCGCACAATGGTCGATTGGCGATATCCGTGAACTGGAAGTAGAATCAATCGATTTCGGTCGTATTGCTGCCCAGATCGCGAAACAGGTGATTGTACAGAAGATCCGCGAAGCAGAACGTGCACTAGTTGCTGATGCTTATGAATCTAAAGTCGGTGAGCTGATCTATGGTGAAGTGAAAAAACAAACCAAAGATGGTTTTATCATTGACTTGGGTGACAACGCAGAAGCGTATCTGGCACGTGAAGAGATGATTCCGAAGGAAATCCTTCGTCCGAAACAGCGCGTAAATGCGATTCTATACAGCGTTAACCGTGAAGGCCGTGGTGCACAATTATTGTTGTCACGTGCTAAACCGGAAATGCTGATTGCATTGATGAAAAAAGAAATTCCTGAAATTTCTGAAGAAATCATTGAAATTAAGGCCGCAGCTCGTCAACCGGGCGTTCGTGCTAAAATTGCAGTGAAAACCAACGACCACCGTATTGACCCGGTGGGTGCTTGTATTGGTATGCGTGGTACACGTATCCAGGCTGTACAGCAAGAGCTCAATGGCGAGCGTATTGATGTAGTGGTTTGGTCGGATGATCCTGCGCAATATATCGCAAGCGCATTAGAACCAGCCGATGTATCTAGTATTGTCATCGATGAAGATGCACGTACTGCAGATATCATTTTCGCGACTAGTGATCAGCTAGCTCGTGCAATTGGTTCACAAGGTCAAAACGTTCGTCTGGCATCTGAATTGACTGGCTATAAGCTGGACATGATGTTGGAAGAAGAGTACTACGCACGTCAGCAAAGCGAAGCACAAAAATACCTGGACATGTTTGTTACACGTCTGGATATTGCTGAAGATTTGGCGATGGCGTTGGTAGAAATGGGCTTCACCTCGCTTGAAGAAATTGCTTACGTACCGCCAGAAACGTTTGATGAAATCGAACTGGATGCGGAACTGGTTGAACTACTGCAAAGCCGTGCGAAAGAAATTGCACTTGCTGATGCATTACAACAGCAAGAAAACGTACAAGCGCCAAGTGAAGAACTTGTTGCAATGGAAGGCATGACAGCAGAGATCGCGCAAGCTCTCGCAGCTCGTGGTGTGGTAACCGTAGATGACTTAGCTGACCAAGCGACTGATGATATTGAAGATATCGAAGGTCTCGGTGCTGAGAAAGCCGGTCAACTTATTATGAAAGCGCGCGAATCATGGTTTAACTAGGAGGTAGTATATGACGGACAAGTCGATTAAAGAGTTAGCACTCAGCGTGGGTCGCCATGTTGATAAGCTCCTAGAGCAGGTTCGTGAGGCAGGTTTACCACAGCGTAAAGCTGACGATATTATTACCACCGAACAACAAGATCGCTTAATGAATCATGTGAAAAAGACACAAGGTTCAGATGGCCATGCAGGACAAATCACGTTGAAACGTAAAACGACCAGTACTGCTAAAGTGGCAAGTACTTCAGGTAAGGCGAAAACGATTAATGTAGAAGTTCGCAAGAAACATACATTCGTCAAGCCAGACCCGGAACAAATTAAAGCAGAAGCTTTAGCGAAGGCTCAAGCTGAACAGCAAGCGAAAGCAGAAGCTGAACAGAAGCCAGCACCAGCTAGAAAACCTGCTGATGCACCTAAATCGGGTACAAACAATGCAAGTAAAGCCCTAGAAGCAATGCGTGCAGCTCAGAAACAAGAAACTGAGAAACAGGAAACACCTAAAGCAGCTGTTGTGGTAAAACGCAAATCAACTAACAAGCCGATTGTGAAAGCAGCGGTTAAACAAGTTGAAACAGCAGAACAGAAAAAAGCACGTGAAGCTCAAGCCGCTCAATTAAAAGCAGCTGAAGAAGCGGCACGTCGTAAGGCAGCTGAAGAAGCACAACAACGTACCCTTGAGCAAATGCGCAAGATGGCGTCGAAGTATTCTTCTGAAGATACCACTGCAACCATTCGTGTGATTGATGATTCTCCACTTGCTGCTGGTCTGGTTGGCCAGGCATATGAAGACTCATTTGCGAAAGAAGACCGCGAAATTAAACGCGGTACCAATACTTCAAATACACGTTCACCGAAGAAAGGTGGTCGTCGTGGTGAAGAGCAGTCTTTCCGTGATAACTCACACAAACGTGGTCTGAAATCTAGCCAAGCGAACAAGCATGGTTTTGAAAAACCAGTGAAAAAACAGGTTTATGACGTTGAAATCGGTGAAACGATTGTCGTTGCTGACCTTGCTGCGAAAATGGCGGTTAAGGTTCGTGAAGTGATCAAGTCACTGATGAAAATGGGTGAACTGGTTACTCAAAACCAGGCGATCGATCAGGAAATCGCAGCACTTGTGGTTGAAGAAATGGGCCATAACCCGGTACTGGTTTCTGAAACTGCAGTTGAAGATAACCTGCTTGAACAGGCTGAAGAAGCTCGTGGTGCGCAAACTACTCGTGCGCCAGTTGTTACGATTATGGGTCACGTTGACCATGGTAAAACATCGCTTCTGGACCGTATTCGTCGTGCCAAAGTGGCGCAAGGTGAAGCAGGTGGTATTACCCAGCATATCGGTGCTTATCATGTAACGACTGATAAAGGTAGTATCACATTCCTTGATACTCCGGGACACGCAGCGTTTACTGCAATGCGTTCACGTGGTGCCAAAGCGACTGATATCGTAGTCTTGGTTGTTGCAGCAGATGATGGCGTGATGCCACAAACTGCAGAAGCAATCGATCACGCACGTGCAGCGGGTACGCCAATCATTGTTGCAATCAACAAGATGGATAAAGACTCTGCTGATCCAGATCGCGTATTGAACGAATTGACCACCAAAGAAATCGTACCTGAAGAATGGGGCGGTGACGTTCCTGTCGCGAAAGTATCTGCACATACTGGTGCGGGTATTGACGAACTTCTTGACCTGATTTTAATTCAGTCTGAATTGCTTGAATTGAAGGCGTCTGAAGAAGGTGCGGCACAAGGTGTTGTGATTGAAGCGCGTGTTGATAAAGGCCGCGGTGCAGTGACTTCTATTCTTGTACAAAACGGTACGCTGAAAGTGGGTGACCTGGTTCTTGCTGGTTCATCTTATGGCCGCGTTCGTGCCATGACCGATGAAAACGGTAAACGTATCAAGTCTGCAGGTCCTTCGATTCCAGTTGAAATTCTGGGTCTTCCAGAAGCGCCGATGGCAGGTGACGAAGTTCTTGTTGTGAATGACGAGAAGAAAGCACGTGAAGTTGCCGATGCGCGTATGGATCGTGAACGTCAAAAACGTCTTGAACGTCAATCTGCAATGCGTCTTGAAAACATCATGGCGTCTATGGGCAAAAAAGATGTGCCAATCGTCAATGTGGTATTGAAAACTGATGTACGCGGTACATTGGAAGCACTGCATGTTGCATTGGCTGAGCTTTCAACGGATGAAGTAAAAGTACGTATCATTGGTTCTGGTGTAGGTGCGATTACTGAATCTGACGTAACACTTGCTGAATCTTCAGAAGCGGTTCTTCTGGGCTTTAACGTACGTGCCGACAATACTGCACGTCAAAAAGCAGATGCAGACAGTATCGACATTCGTTACTACTCAGTAATCTATCAATTGATTGATGACGTGAAAGCAGCGATGAGCGGTAAGCTTGCTCCTGAACACCGTGAAACGATCTTGGGTGTTGCTCAAGTACGTGAAGTGTTCCACTCAAGCAAATTTGGTGCTGCAGCAGGCTGTATGGTCCTTGAAGGCGTATTACACCGTAATAAACCGATTCGCGTATTACGTGATGACGTGGTGATCTTCCAGGGCGAGCTAGAATCTCTTCGTCGCTACAAAGAAGTAGTGGAAGAAGTTCGTGCCGGTATGGAATGTGGTCTTGCGGTGAAAGGCTATAAAGACATCAAACCTCTCGACAAGATCGAAGTGTATGATGTGCAATTGATTAAACGGAGTCTTTAATGGCGGGTAGTCAACGTCTTAAGCGTATGGCGGATACGGTACAACGTGAGTTGTCTGAACTGATCCGTCAGGAGCTGAAAGATCCACGTCTGGGGGGTCTGGTGACCATCTCAGCCGTGAAGGTGAGCCCAGACTTAGGATATGCAGAAGTTTATGTCACAGTAATGGGTCGTGAACTTGGTGATGAGCAAAGTGAAGCGGCAAATAAAGAAACACTCGATGTCCTGAATAAGGCATCTGGGTTCTTGCGCCATGAACTGAGCCGTCGGATCAAGACACGTATTACACCTCGTCTACGTTTCCATTACGACAAAACCAATGCATATGGTAACTATATGTTTGGTCTGATTGCTGAAGCAGTGAAGGATTTACCTCCTGCTGAAGACAAGAAAGATGAAGAATAAGCTTTTATAAAGCTCAATAAAAAAGCCACCTTAGGGTGGCTTTTTTATTACTGAACTTTTAAGTAGAACTGGCTAACTATTACTTGAGTCTTGATCATTCATTTTCTTTTCATAAAATGCACGACGGCGGGTTTTCTGCCAAGGCAATGGACGTTCCAGAGTTTCTGGCACTTCACCACTCATCGAGCGTAAACGTAAATGCAAGGCGGCTTGTGCCATCAGGTTGGCAGATACCGGTGCAGTAATGAAGGCAAATAGGGTAATCAGTACTTCGGCAAAACCTAAACGGCCATAGATGGCTGAAAAAATAATAGAAGCGATCAGGAAGCTTCCTAAGCCTAAGGTACTGGATTTGGTCGGTGCATGCAGACGCATAAACAGATCGGGTAGACGTATCATCCCAATACCGCCCACCAGCATAAAGAACGCGCCAATCAATAAAAAAATCGAAACTAGTATTTCTAAAATCAAAGGCATTTAAGAACTCCTAGTCGATGACATGGCCAGTGGTGAAATAGCGGGCAAGGGCAGCGGTAGAGACAAAACCTAACATGGCCACTAGTAAGGCACCTTCAAACATGAAAGTACTGCTCCAGTAGATTCCCAGAATCACCACCAGACAGGTTGCATTTAAAAATAGAGTGTCCAGTGCCAGCAAACGGTCGACGATTGATGGGCCCATGACCAGCCGGATCAGACACAGCAACATGGAGATCGTGACAGCACCCAGACAAATCAGCAATGCATATGGCAGAATGGTCATGCTTCAGCTCCTGATTGTGCGCTAAAAATTTTAATCAATGGTTGTTCATAGCGCTGTTTGATGGTTTCAATTTCGGCCTCTTCATCATCCGTGCTTAAGGCATGCACCAGAATATCGCCACGATCCTGATCAATCCCCGCAGAGACTGTACCTGGTGTGGTGGTAATAATCATTGCCAGCAAAGTATTCACTTCTTCATGCTCGGTATCCAGAGGAACACGAAACCATTTTGGATGCAGATTTTTGGTCGGTCCCAGTACTAAAATCGCGACTTTAATATTAGCGACAATGATGTCCCAAACAACGATCCAAAACAGGCGCATCGCCGGGATCCACCGGATATTCGGCGTGTAATCAATGAAAGGGGCGACCATTCGCGGAATCAAGATGGCCAGAAATAGTGCCATGAGCACTGTGCCGGCTTCCATATTATGGGCCAGCATGACCCAGCTCATCGCCACAATCACGGAAACGAAAGGATGAGGGAACCAGCGTTGAAGTAATGATTTAGCCATTAAAGTCCCTCCGCCGGTTTAAGTTGATTGTCGTCGTATTTGTTCTGTTCAATATACTGTTTATCAATCTGACGCTGTTTAAATTCAGAAATATGGTCGCCATTTAAGGTATTTTCTGAAATGACATAAGGAATCAGATGCGCATTTGGATCAGGCGTTTCACCACCGTATTTGGTTTCTGGTAAATAACCCGGATCAAATGGCTGCACACTAATAAACTTACCTTCAGCATCACGTTTTAATAATGCTGCTTCATAAATCGGATTGGTTTTAATCTGTGCTGCGGTCTGATAATTATATTGATAGATCGGTGCAGCAAAAACCACGTAGGCTGTCAGACTGAGCAATAACAGATAAATAACCCTGTCATTTCGTGCTGGTGCCTTGCTTGGTAAGGCTTCATACTTGCTAAATTCTTCAGAATTTTCATCCTGTTCCGGTCGGCTTGAACGCCAGAACAGAATAAAACCGACCCGGGTAAAAGCCAGAATACTCAGTAAGCTGACCAGTAGAACCGTAAAGATAATCAGCATTTGATGCTCAGACTGTCCTGAAGCTTGCAGAATAAACACCTTGCCGAAGAAGCCGCTGAAAGGTGGTAAGCCGGCCATCATCAAGGCAATGATGAAATATACGATGGAAACCAAAGTATTCTGTTTCATCTGTGGGGCAATTTTAAAATGGTCTTTAAACTCACCGCGCTGTGAGGTAATCCAGCCACATAGGATATAAAACGCTGCGCCAATCAGGGTACTGTGCACCATATAGTACAAGGCACCTGCCCAAGCCTGGGTGCTATTCATGGCAATCGCAATCAGAATGGTGCCGACCGAAGACAGAATCATAAAGCCGACGAAACGGCGTAAACGTTCAGTCCCAATGGCACCAAATGCGCCATACAGTGAGGTAATCACCCCAATTATCAGCAGACAGTTCATCAGGATCTGATGACTGTATTCATCATCAAATACAGTACCATTGACCCGGATAATCGCGTAGATCCCGACTTTGGTCATGATGGTAAACAGGGCAGCCACCGGAGTAGTTGCCACAGCATACGTTTTAGGAAGCCACAGGCCTACCGGTAACATGGCTGCCTTGATCCCGAACACCACAAATAGCATCAGTCCGCCCGCAACGGCCAGCTTATGCTCATCTCCTGCCAAAGTTGGCATTAGGCGGGCAACATCAGCCATATTCAGACTGCCGACACTGCCATAAATCATGCCGAGCCCGATCAGGAACATGGCAGAAGCGAGCAGGTTAATAGCCACATAATGTACACCGAGCTGGAAGCGTGCCTTGCCTTGCCCATGCAAAAGTAGAACATAGGATGCCATTAACAGGATCTCGAAGAACACGAACAGGTTAAACAAGTCACCGGTCAGAAAGGCACCACTAAGCCCCATTAATAGAAAATGGACCATGGCGTGGAAATAGCGCCCGCGAATATCCCATTCTTTGCTGGCATACCAAACGATTGGCAAAGCGAGTGTATAGGTCAGTACCAGCATCAAGGCAGAGAGCTGGTCCAGGACCAGCACAATACCAAAAGGGGCAGCCCATTCACTTAAAGTGTAGACATTAATTTGCCCTTGGCTGCTATTGATCAGGTAGCCAATCGCCATAATCAGACCCAATAGGGTCGAAATATGACTCACACCACGACGCCACGGCTGACGCCAGTCGGTAATCAGAGAACCGGAACCCGGGTTACCCAACAGTACTAGAATAAAGGCAGTAAAAGCCGGTAAAAGAATACTGAAAATAGGGGTGTGTTGATTCAAGAAGTTGAGAAGATCAGTCATTACGGCTCATCCTCACGTGGGTCATGTTGCGGTATCTCTTCTTTGGAATCAACGTGATCTGTTCCTGATTCATAACGGCTACGTAAGGCCAGCTGTACAATAAAGGCGGTGGTGGCAAAACCGATTACAATTGCGGTTAAAACCAAGGCCTGAGGTAAAGGATCGGTGACCTGCGTGGCTTCGGTGAGTACTGCAGGTGAATTCATCTGAATACGGCCCATGGCAAATAAAAACAGGTTCACTGCATAACCAATCATGGCCAGTCCGAGGACCACCGGAAAGGTACGTGCCCGCAGAATCAGATAGATCCCGGTGGCAGTGAGTAGGCCAATTGCTGAGGCTAATAAAAGTTCTAAACTAATCATTCTATTATCCTCTTGGTACTGGGCCAGTCATACTTGAGTGACGGGAGTCACCCAGAACGGAAATCATCAGCATGGTCGCACCGACTACGGTGACATAGACACCGACATCAAATAGTGCAGCCGAAGCTAAATGCATATCGCCAAGTAATGGCGGATGGACATGAATATGGGCACTGGTCAGGAATGGACGTGACCAGAACCAGGCTGCGATACCGGTTAGGCCTGCAATAGTCAGGCCGACACCAATCCAGATTTCATAGAGACGTCCAGATTTAGCTCCCAGCATTTTTTCTGCATGATCCTGACCAATGGCAACGTATTGAATGATCAAGGCCAATGAGGTGACCAGACCGGCAATAAAACCGCCACCCGGAAGATTATGGCCGCGCATAAAGATATACAGACTCACCACCAGTGCTACCGGTAAAATCCATGATGCAGTAATTCGTAGCATCAAAGGGGAGGGGTTAAAACGGTAAGTCAGGCCTTGGGTAATAGTGGTGCCATGAGCACGCATACCGTCCATTAGACTCAGTACACCGATTGCGGCAATCCCGAGTACGGTAATCTCGCCGAAGGTATCGAAACCACGGAAATCGACCAGAATTACGTTGACGACGTTTGTACCGCCACCAAGCGGAATCGATTGTTGGATGAAGAACCAGGAAATTGAATTATGGTCACGTGTCATAACTAGCCAGGCAACCGTTGCAATTCCTAGACCCCCGCAGACCGCAATCACTGCATCTCGCCAGCGTCGGGTCGGGCTGGATTCATAAGGCGTTAATTGTGGCAGGAGTGACAGGCTCATCAGTAGCAGAACAGTTGTTACTACATCGACTGTAATCTGGGTCAAAGCCAGATCGGGTGCTGAAAAACCAATGAAAACCATGGTGACGACCAGACCGACCGCACCGCTGATCAGGATGGCTTTAATCCGTTCATGATGGAACCACAGCATCATCCAGCAGGCTGAGAACAGCAGTAACCATAGAACGATGGCCAGAACTGGTGCATGGGTCAGTTCGCGGCTACCGGTGTCGATCCCATTGACGACGAGTGGATAGCCCACCAGACCAATGGTAAACAGCACCGTCCACAAAATATAACTTTGCAGTTTGCCATTTTCAGTCGCACGGCGGAAACGTCTTGAATTCAGTAACAGATTTTTCAGGAACAGATCAAACAGTACACGACCTTGCAGTTTGCCCAGTTTCGGATCCAGATCAATTTCCCGAATTGCGCCGCCTTTGGCCAGTGCAAAATAGAAAATTGCACCGCCGAATATCGCAATAATACTCATCACCAAAGGCAGATTAATACCGTGCCAGAGGGCGAGGTGAGCTCCTTCAAAGGCGAAATTCTGGGTTGACGCTTGTGTGGTGCTATTTACAATCTTTTCGACCAGCAATCCTGGTAGCAGACCAACTGCGATACACAGGAAAGCCAGTAAAATAGCCGGTGCACGCATACCGAATGGCGGCTCATGCGCATCTTTATTTGGGACTTGCTGGCCTAACGGACCATCAAAAAATACGCCATGTACCAGACGAATCGAATAGGCGACAGCGAAAATTCCGGCCAGTGTTCCTGCAATGGCTGCACCCACCATGACTGGGCCACTTAAGTTTGCGACCAGTTCGGTAAAGAACATCTCTTTGGACAAGAAACCATTAGTTAATGGAATACCAGCCATGGAGGCGGCGGTGATCATGGTCAGCGTTGCGGTAAAAGGCAGCATTTGCCAAAGACCAGACAATTTTCGCAGATCCCGGGTACCGGATTCATGGTCAATAATCCCGGCAATCATGAACAAGGCAGCTTTAAAGGTTGCATGGTTAATGATATGGAAAATTGCTGCTGCGACGGCTAGTGGTGAGCCAATACCCAGCAGACACATGATCAGGCCTAAATGGCTAATAGTTGAATAGGCCAACAGACCTTTCAGATCTTCTTTAAAGATGGCAAAGAACGCTGCCACACACAGGGTAAATAACCCGATAAAAGTAACAATATTATGGAACAGTGCCGCGCCTGCAAAAATCGGCAATAAACGTGCAACTAAAAACAGGCCTGCTTTAACCATAGTTGCAGAGTGCAGATAGGCAGACACCGGCGTCGGTGCAGCCATCGCATTTGGTAACCAGAAGTGAAACGGGAACTGCGCACTTTTGGTAAAAGCACCGAGTAAAATTAATAATAATGTCGGTACAAATAGAGCATGCGCCTGAATCTGTTCGCCCATCATCAGGATCTGGTCAATCTGATAGGTACCCGTAATCTGTCCGAGTAGAATAAAACCACCCAGCATAGATAAGCCGCCCATGCCGGTAATGGTTAGAGCCATGCGTGAGCCGCGTTGGGCCGCTTCGTAATTGCTCCAGTAACCCACCAGCAGGAAGGAAGAAATACTAGTGAGTTCCCAAAAGATCAGGAGAATCAGAAGATTATTAGACAATGAAATGCCGAGCATCGCTGCCATAAACAGCATCAGCAGGAAATACAGTTTACTCAGGGAGTTTTTAGGGCTGAGATAGTAATAGGCATAGATATAAATCAGGGTACCAATCCCACTAATCAGCAGAGCAAACAGCATGCCCAAAGCATCCAGCCGGAAACTGAAATCGATTCCAAGCTGGGGTAGCCAGGACCAGGTCTGGGTAATTACCGTTCCATTAAATACAGCAGGCGCCTGACTCAACAGTAATAAGAAACTGCTGAGGCTGACGGCAATTGCTCCTAAAGCCGTTACCCCGCGTGAAAATTGCTTCAGCCACGAGACAAGGGTTGTGCCTAATACTAACGGTAACAATATAATAATTGGCAGCACACTCGTATCCATTGTCGTGATATAGGTTAAGGTCAACCTAGGGTGAATCTTTATCTTTCAAGGATTACAGGACCGCAAAGAGCGACCCAAAACTTCTCGATCTTGAAAGCCAGAATGATATTCAAACAGAATAAAACAGTTGTATTGCGCAACTTATAAACGATAGCAAATTCCGATTTTACAACGAAAATTGCAAGTAAAACCGATCATATTACAGGATAACCACAACATCAATGTTTTTATGTAGAACTTGTAGATTATACGTAAGCTTGGTTTTGATATGGGGTGCATGCTTGAACATCTCGTACAAATTTGACCGAAAATAAAGATCAAACTCCCTGCATTTATTGATAAAAATTTATAACTTCTTGATCAGAAATGCAGAAAATCAAAACCTATTCTTGCATCCTGATTTTAGTTTTTAAATTGCATTATTGTTTCAGCGCTATTTAAGAAGATTGAGGCAGGCTTTGTGAATTATCCTGACTCAACAGTTGTAAAAGTTCTTGCTGCTGTTCTGTGCTTAGCTGTTCCTGAATCAGTTGCAAAACAGACTGAGCCGTCAGGTTGACTATTTCTGGTTCCTGAAGTGCATCTTCAACTTTTTCTATCTCTGAATGATTCTGGCTCATCTCAAGCGGCAACTCTGCATAAAAATGATCATACTGAACCTGCATTGGATTTAGATGGATGGGATGCAACTGTTTATTTTCCAGTTTTAGACACTGAAAATGCTGAGCCTGCTCCAGCAATTCCGGCCGGTTTCCAGTCACAATAATCTGCAAGTTAGGAAACGCCTGATGCAGACGCGGTAAAATGACGGCGACCATGTCCTGATCCAGTTGATGATCAATTTCATCAATCAGTAAAATGCCAGTACCTTCCTGACAGGGAAATAAGCTGTGCGGATTAAGCAGACAAAGGCGCCGTACAACATCTCCCACCAGTGCAATCCAGTTCCGGATACTGCTCGACAACTGCTGAAAGCTAAAGGTGTGATCCTGATAACGCACCATCAATTGCAGCTTGGGCTGGTAGTCCAGATAAATCTGGCTAAGTTCTGGTAGTACAATGGATAAAGCTTCACGCAAGGCAGTCAGGCTCGGTGTATGCATATGTGCTTTAGCTTTTTCAATTTGCTGGACCAGCTGATCTGCTTGTATATCATCCGATTGCTGTAGCGCCTGATCTAGAATCTGGTCAATGATCTTGGCACTTTGTGCATTTTCGATATCACTGATTTCACGAAACCATTCAAAGAAACGTGCAAAAGTCGTAAAAGGGATAGCAGTAATTTCATAGGCATGCGCAGTCTGAAAAATGGCCTGATTATTTTTGCTGAGTATATTGATTTCATTGACGAAGCGTTCAGCCGGATAATAGGCGACCATAGGCAGACCGAGCAAAGGGTCATGTTGTCTTGCCTTTTGATAGAGATTCACCATGGCATCGAGTTGCTGGGTTTCCGCTTTGGCAAAGCCAATGCCCTGACTATTTAAGGTTTTATATAACTGCCAGGAACAGGATTGGGTAGGGGCTGCTTCTCCCTGTGCTGATTCAGGCAATGATCCCAAATCATCAGGAAAACGCACCTGGATATCAATTTTGGATTGCAGGCGGTTTTGCAGGATATCCTGATCCAACATGCTTAAACCTGCGGTACGCAAGTCACGAAAACGTGCAGAAAACCAGGTCAAAGCCTGATAACTTAAGCGCAGCAAGGTGGTTTTACCCGAACCCTGATCACCCAGAATTAAAGTCACAGGTGATTTTTGCAGATCAAAATCGAGCTGGATATTGGAAAAGTGCAGAGCATGTTTGAGTTGTATTTTTTCGATGTGCATGGATCACCTGTAGCGTGATTTTTACATCTATGTTTTACCTTAGCCGACGGCTTGGCGCAGTGACTGTGGCATCCTGATTTTCAGTTGTTGAATGAGGTCATAAATGTGATGAATATTTAAGCTTACTTTAGCACGAGTACAGGCCACGTACAGCAGACGTAACTCTTCGTCACTAATTTTATGGTCTTTCTCATTCAGCTTGAACTGGTAGTCATCTTCAATATGCACACGATCCCATTCCAGACCTTTGGCCTTATGCGCGGTAGAGATAATGTAGTCTGCTTGCCCGATTGGGGTGATTTTGGCGAGGGCAGTTTTCAGGGGATCAGTGCCATGTTCATCGACCAGTTTGACTAAAGGTTTGATATCACTACCTTCATTGGTCTCGCAGTACTCATGCACATCATGCCAGGAATTAAACCAGGCCAGTTCAGGTACATCAACCACACGTTTGCCCTGTTTCAGCATCGCAGCGGCATCAACAAAACGGTTCAGTTTGACATGATCCGCTTGCAGGCTGACTTTATCGCCACGTACTAAGCCGGCGAGTAACAGTTCCATAGCACGCGCATTGGTCCGGCATAGAATCGCATCGCGCAATTTGGTATGTGGTTTATTGACCACTTTAGAACGTAAATGCGGATTACCGAGTAGGGGCACGGTTTCATTTAGTGCTCCCAAAATCGCATTGGCATTCAGCGCAATTTCAGGCCCGAAACGGAAGGAAGTGGTCAGACGAGATTCAGGTAATGGCAGCTGCTGCATGGCATTCACTGCACCACGCCAGGCATAAATCTGCTGGTGCGCATCGCCGACATAGATGACCTGAGTGCTACGCTGTTTCAGCAAAATTCCCAGCATCAGTGGGTCGGCATCCTGTGCTTCATCAAACAGCACATAGTCGGCAGGAATATTGGGCTCAGACAATGCCCAAAGTTTCAGGTAAATATCATGCCCAATCCCGGCCTGATGATTGGGATCAATTGACTCTAACCAACGCCGTTCTACAGCGGGATAAAGTTTCTTTTGTAGTGCTTCAATATCATCTGGGTGTAGCCAGCTCGGTGCCTGAATATGTCGGGGGGCGGGATATTGCGAACTGGTCGAGCAGAAATAGCCGACTGCGTTCGCAACCAGACTGGCCAGACGCGAAGGCATCAGTACATATTTTTCATAACGTCCGCCCATCATCCGGCGCAAGGTCATGGGCTCAAGACGATATTCCTTGGCAATAAAGCTTGGACTTAAACGCGGTAGGCGTAGCTTATCCGTGACTCCACGTGGAACACTGCGAAAGGCCAGGGAGTGAAACGTTCGGCAGTCCACACCCCGATGAAACTTGTTCTGTGCTTCAGAAGCAATCGATTTATTAAATGCCAGATACATACCGCGCCGTTCCGGCATGGCATCACTGATCATTTGCAGGGTCGTGGTTTTACCTGTGCCCGCATAGGCAATGACTTTAAAAGATTTTCCCAGACGTGCGTTATCAATGGCAGTTGCCTGCTCATAGGTCGCTTTGGGTTTTTGCAGATCAGACACAGGTAGATTCATTCACGACTTAATGTTGACGATTTGCTTTTTCAACCAGACCGGATAGACCCTGACGGCGTGCCAGTTCATTCAGGACCAGTTGTGGATCCAGGTCGAAGTAACCGAGCATCACAATGGTATGGAACCACAGATCAGCCACTTCATAGATCAGGTCATTCTTGTTGTCTTCAGAGGCTTCAGTTTTGAAATCTTTAGCCGCGATCACGGTTTCAAGGCTTTCTTCACCGACTTTTTCCAGAATCTTGTTGAGGCCTTTGTGGTACAGCTTGGCCACATAAGAGGATTCCGGATCAGCTTTCTTACGCTCTGCCATCATCTCGCCCAAGTATGACAATACTTCAACCTGTTCAGACTGAGCAGTTGAGGCATTCATAGCAAGGGTATGTGGATTTGTTGATTTTTCACCATAGATTGCTGCTGGATCTTTAATTTGTGCATCCACAATTTCCCAGCCATTCGGTGTCAGTTTACGATAGAAACATGATTCACGGCCGGTATGGCAGGCAATACCACCATGCTGTTCAATCTGTAAAATAATCACGTCCGCATCACAGTCCAGACGGATTTCATGCACAGTCTGGAAATGACCAGATTCTTCACCCTTATGCCATAACTTGTTACGTGAACGGGAGAAATATACCGCCTGATTTTTTTCAGCAGTTAAAGCCAGCGCTTCACGATTCATCCAGGCGACCATCAATACACGACCAGTTTGATGGTGCTGGGCAATGGCAGGGATCAGACCTTGTTCGTTAAATTTTACTTCATCGAGCCATTGCACGTTGTTCATAAGGGTTTCCATTAATTGAATCAGAATATAAAAAGATGGATAGGAAATATCCGTCCATAGTGTACGTGATCTCGTCGCATTTGCGGCAAAAATCTGTACCTGAAAAGACAGGATGTGTCGTTAGGCACATTCAGATTATAAACCTGAGCGGTTGAATCTCTAAAGTGCAGAAATAAAATAGCCGCCCTTAGGCGGCCGAAATATTCTTGAAGAAATTACCAGTGCTCGCCCGGGAAGATCCGTGCATAGGCCTTTTGTACCCAGTTCAGTTTTTGCGGTTGACCCACTGATGCTGAAGAGCTTGGGAACAGGTTATAACCGATCGACATCAGGACATTGTTGATGTCTGGTGCAATCGCATAGGTAATCGAAGCCAGACGTCCCAAATTGGTTGCGACTTTCTTCGGACGTTTCACAATCGCATAAGCAATCAGTTCGGCTGCCTGTTCTGGAGACAGGGTAGGCACATATTTATAAATCTTGGTCGGTGCAATCATTGGCGTACGAACCAAAGGCATATAAATCGAAGTGATCGCAATTTTATGTGAATGGACTTCTGCAGACAGACAGCGACTGAAAGCATCCAGTGCGGCTTTAGATGCGACATAAGCCGAGAAGCGGGTAGCATTCGCCAATACACCAATCGAGCTGATATTGATGATATGACCTGCACGGCGAATCATCATTTGCGGCAGGATATTCATCACCAGACGTACTGCACCAAAATAATTTAGCTGCATGGTACGTTCAAAATCATGAAAACGATCCACTGATTCATGCACCGCACGGCGAATCGAGCGACCCGCATTGTTAATCAGGATATCGATATGGTCGACTGAAGCAATAATCTGTTTGGACACTTCATCAATGGATTCCATATTGTTGAGATCACATGGAAATACTGAAGCTTTACCGCCTTTGGATTCAATTTCTTTTTTTACTTGTTCTAGGGTGTCTTTGGTACGCGCGACCAGTAAAACATGTGCGCCAGCATCTGCCAGCTGATGTGCCGTCGTTAAACCTATACCACTGGATGCGCCTGTAATGAGAACAGTTTTACCTGCGATACGTTTTTCCAATTGTTTCTGTAGTCTAGTTTTCACGTTTGTTATCCCTAATTTGAAGACTGCGTTCAAATTATTTTTATTAAAAAATCAAAGATGGCTCTAACAGAGATAAGAGCGAAGATGAGTACTAATATGATAACTAATTATTTAAGAAAATCTATACATTAAACTATTGAAAATAAAATAAAAAATTAGAGTAATTGCTCTATTTGTGTTCGCCGTTTCAATTGATTTTTATCATAAAAATAAATCACAAAGCAAGTGATTGTATTCAAAAAATAAATAAAAAAACTCCAGCATTTTTGCTGGAGTTTTTTGCTTTCAAATGGCGCTTAAACTGCTGCAAGAGACTGTTCTAGATCCGCAATCAGGTCATCAATATGTTCAATTCCGATCGATAAGCGAACCATATCTTCACTCACACCAGCCGATTTAAGCTCTTCAGGATTGAGCTGGCGGTGGGTGGTGGTTGCAGGATGACAGGCGAGGCTCTTGGCATCCCCAATATTGACCAGACGGGTGAACAATTGCAGGGCATCGATAAAACGGGCACCGCCTTCACGACCACCTTCTACACCAAAAATCAGAATGGCAGACGGTTTACCTTTCACATATTTTTGTGCCAAAGCATGCTGCGGGTGATCTTTCAGACCGGCATAATTGACTCATTTTACTTTTGGATGTTGTTGCAAATATTCTGCAACCTTCAGCGCATTTTCAGTATGACGTTCCATACGTAGGCTCAAAGTTTCCAAGCCTTGCAGAATTAAAAATACATTTTGCGGGCTGATCGCTGCCCCGGTATTACGCAGAGGTACGACGCGAGCACGCGCGATATACGCCGCTTCACCTAAAGCTTCAACATAATTCACACCATGATAACTCGGATCAGGTGTATTCAGAGCAGGGAAACGTTCAGCATGTTGCCCCCATGGGAACTTGCCACTATCCACGATAATACCGCCGATCGAATTACCATGACCGCCAATGTATTTGGTGAGTGAATGCACCACGATGTCGGCGCCGAAATCAAAAGATTTCTGTAGGACTGGGGTGGCAACCGTATTGTCGACGATGACTGGTACGCCATATTCATGGGCAATCTTGGAAATCGCTTCCAGATCAATGATATTACCTAGTGGATTACCGATCGATTCCACAAAAACCAGTTTGGTTTTGTCATCAATTAGGCCACGTAATGCCTCTGGGTTTTGATAATCAAAGAAGCGAACTTCAATCCCTTGTTTAGGCAGCGTATGCGCAAACAGGTTATAGGTGCCGCCATATAAAGTAGACACTGAAGCAATATTGTCACCCGCTTCAGCAATGGTCTGAATCGCATAGGTAATCGCAGCCATACCCGAAGCCAATGCCAGTGCGCCAATACCTCCTTCCAGAGCAGCAATACGTTGTTCAAGCACCGCTGTGGTAGGGTTCATGATGCGGGTATAAATATTGCCCTGAACTTTTAAATCAAATAGGTCTGCACCGTGCTGAGTATTGTCAAAAGCATATGAAGTGGTTTGATAAATGGGAACCGCAACAGCTTTAGTGGTAAGTTCCGGGCTATAGCCTGCGTGAATCGCTAAAGTTTCTGCTTTATAAGTCATGATCGTTAGTCTTCTTGTGTTTTTAGCTGTAATGAAACTGCTCAAATATTAGCACTTGAAATATGAAGAAAAGTGCATATTTATTCAAATGAATATCTTAATTAACGATATAGCATCAACAAAATAATGCAAGTTTAGGTGTCAGAAATACTGTTTGAAAAATAAACAGGATTAAACTTGTAACAAGGCATTAACTTCACGTGAATGGCTTATGTTTTGAAGACTTTCTGCGTATAATAGCCGATTATTTTTTCGCTCATGATTGAGCAGGGGAAGTTTGTTTCTTCCCCATTTGGTTTTTCAATTGAGGAGTCCTACGTGGCCCAATATATTTATACGATGAACCGAGTGTCCAAGATGGTTCCGCCAAAGCGCGAAATCCTCAAGGATATCTCCTTATCATTTTTCCCAGGCGCAAAAATTGGTGTGCTTGGTCTGAACGGTGCAGGTAAATCTACTTTGCTTCGTATTATGGCGGGCGTAGATAAAGATTTCTCTGGTGAAGCACGTGCGCAACCGGGTATCAAAATCGGTTACCTCGAGCAAGAACCACCACTTGATCCAACCAAAGACGTTCGTGGCAACGTTGAAGACGGCGTACGTGAAGCACTTGATGCATTAGAACGCCTTGATCAGGTATTTGCAGACTATGCAGATCCAGATGCAGACTTCGATGCACTAGCAAAAGAGCAGGAAAAACTGGAAGCAATTATCCAGACTTGGGATGCGCATAACCTGAATAACCAGCTGGAACAGGCTGCAGCAGCATTAAATCTGCCTGCATGGGATGCAGATGTAACCATGCTTTCAGGTGGTGAACGCCGTCGTGTTGCATTGTGCCGTTTGCTGCTGTCTAAACCAGACATGCTGCTTCTCGACGAACCAACCAACCACTTGGATGCAGAATCTGTATCTTGGCTGGAACGCTTCCTGAAAGACTTCCCGGGCACTATCGTGGCGATTACGCACGACCGTTACTTCCTGGATAACGTGGCCGAGTGGATTCTGGAGCTTGACCGTGGACATGGTATTCCTTACCAAGGTAACTATTCTTCTTGGCTGGAACAGAAAAATGCGCGTTTAGAACAAGAGAACAAACAGGAAGAATCTTTTGCTAAAGCATTGAAAAAAGAACTTGAATGGGTTCGTTCAAATGCGAAAGGCCAGCAGAAGAAAAACAAAGCACGTATGGAGCGTTTCGAAGAGCTTAACTCTCGTGAATTCCAGCAACGTAACGAAACATCTGAAATCTATATTCCACCTGGTCCGCGTCTGGGCAACAAGGTGGTTGAAGTTGAAGGGATCAGCAAATCGTTTGGTGACAAACTGCTGTATAAAGACTTGTCTTTCACAGTTCCACCAACAGCGATTGTCGGTATCGTAGGTCCAAACGGTGCAGGTAAAACTACATTGTTCCGTATGATGACGGGCGAACAGCAACCCGATACTGGTACAGTGACTTTGGGTGATTCTGTAAAAGTTGCTTATGTGGGTCAGATTCGTGACACCCTGGATGATAATAAAACCGTTTGGGAAGAAGTGTCTGGCGGTCTGGATATCCTGAAAGTAGGCGATTACGAAATTGCATCTCGTGCTTATATCGGGCGCTTTAACTTTAAAGGCCAAGATCAGCAAAAACGTGTAGGTGAATTGTCAGGTGGTGAGCGTAACCGTTTACAACTTGCGAAAATCCTGCAACAAGGTGCGAACGTAATCCTGCTCGATGAACCATCAAACGACTTGGACGTAGAAACTTTACGTGCGTTAGAAGATGCAATTCTGGTCTTCCCGGGCTGTGTGATGGTGGTATCGCATGACCGCTGGTTCCTGGACCGTATTGCGACTCACATCTTGTCATTTGAAGATGAGACTCCAGAATTCTTCACCGGTAACTATACCGAGTTTGAAGAGTATCGCCGTAAGAAATATGGCGATGATCTGGCAGCGAAGCGTCAGAAATACCGCAAAATTGGTGCTTAATCAAAGCGAATAAAAAATCCAGCCTTCGGGCTGGTTTTTTATTATTTAGTATTGGACACTCATTTGGCTATAAGTGTTTGATAGTAGCCTCGCAGCTTTTAAATGACCTTGCTGTTTAGCCTTATTCAGCCATTCTTCAGCATGAAAATAATTCTGATCTAAACCTAGACTACCTTTAAGAAAGTGTTTACCCAGTCTATATTGCGCTTCGGCGTGTCCACGCGTGGCTGCACTTAAGTAGTTCCAGAAAGCATTACGTTGATAATTTTCTTGCTGCTCTAGCTGCACAATTTGAAAATGTTCAGCTTGGTGTTGCTTTAAAACATGGTAAAGCTTTTCAAGCAGTACAGCTTCCAGATAATAGGTGTCTGCTTCAGAAATAGAATTCTCCACTTCTGAACTTGTAGGCTCATCATGAGAAAACATAAAATGTATGACTTTTTTAAGTTTAAGCATTTTTATTCCTCACCTTTGCCATTATTAATAATTAATTAAACTATCCACTAAAGATTACAATATAAAGCGGTTTTATTTCGGTAATGAATTACATGCTTTTAGTCTCATGTTGATATTTTTGTGTATTTAATGAGCAAAAACAAGCAGTAGAAATAAAAAAACTTCATTTTAAAAGTGAAGCAAATTGGAAGAAATATGAATTTTGTTGTTCTAGTCGACATTTTGATATTAAGGGGTTAGGAGATTTAGTTTTACTAATAAAAAAATCTTGCATAAGCATGCAAGATTTTTCGGCTTTGAAAGTGAGTAAATTATAGAAATCAGATTTCCCACTCATGATTGCATTCACGGCATTTCCATTTTTTTTGACTTTGCATGAAAGCCTGCATGGAAATTTTAAAATCAGGTAAATCTTTATAGAACATGAAGCCTGCGATCAGACAGATTATAAACACGATCACAGTAGCGGTCTGTAAAGTCGTACCTGCACCATCTCCAAAAATCCACATCGCGATGCTAATGATGACCAATAGCAATAATACAAACAGGGCAGGCACCAGCATGATCAGGCTTTTAGGCACGACAGGACGCGCCGCCGGTTGACCTGGCTGAGCCACGGGCATGATTTTTGGGCTTTGACATTTAGGGCAACGATATTGCATTACAACTCCAAAATTCTAAATTACTGATTATTTTATCGGAAGATACGCAAAAACCGAAATACCGCCAATATAAAACAGACAGACAATAAAAAACCCAAGTCACAATGCTTGGGTTTTTTATTAAGATGTTGCCATCTTGAATATGGCGTCCCTACGGGGATTCGAACCCCGGTTACCGCCGTGAAAGGGCGATGTCCTAGGCCTCTAGACGATAGGGACAAATGAGGCAAATACACAGGTAAAGCAAGACTTATTTGGTGGAGTCAAGGAGGATCGAACTCCTGACCTCTACAATGCCATTGTAGCGCTCTACCAACTGAGCTATGACCCCAGTCTGTGTGAGCGCTATATTATGGATATAACGTTCAGCCGTCAACTAAAAAATAAATTAAGCTTGATCAACTGCTTCATTTTTCGGCAGTTTCAGACTCTCATTCAGTTTTTCCCAAGCTTTTACTTCTTTCTTGCTAGGACCACCGACCACTTCCAGTGCATGGCGCAGACGGGCAAAAGTCAGATCCGGACCAATGGTAACCATGGTCTGCATGACTGGAGTAGAAGCGGTTGAACCAGCAATCGCAATAAAGAACGCTGGCATAAAGTCACGTAATTTAACGCCCATCTGATTCGCCAGATCCATCAGTGTTTGGCTGACAGTGTCATTGTTCCAGGTGAACAGGCTTTCCAGACGCCAGATCGCAAATTGCAGGCTTTGACGAACTTGTTCTTCAGAAAGTTTTTTGCTTTCGAACTGTTCTTTAGTCAAAGTCGGGAAATGGTTGAAATAATGCGCTGACCAATTCACTGCTTCAGACAGCAGATTGATCCGTGGTTGAATTGCAGCAGCGATTTCTTCCAGTTTGGCACGGTCTGCTTTCCAAGCCAGTAAGGTATCTAGCAGTTCAGCAGGAGAGAGAGCTTTAATCCACTGACCATTCAACCAGTTTAGTTTTTCAACATCAAAGATTGGACCACCCAGAGAGACACGGTTAATATCAAAGTGTTCAATCATTTCAGCCAAAGTGAATTTTTCACGCTCATCTGGCATTGACCAGCCCATACGGCCAAGATAGTTCAGCAACGCTTCTGGCAATACACCGATGTCTTTATAATAGTTGATTGAAGTCGGGTTCTTACGTTTAGACAGTTTTGATTTATCCGGATTACGCAGTAGCGGCATGTGGCATAGGACTGGCATATCCCAACCAAAGTATTTGTACAGCAACTGATGTTTCGGTGCAGATGGAATCCATTCTTCACCACGAATCACATGCGTAATTTGCATTAGGTGATCATCAACCACGTTTGCCAGATGGTAAGTTGGCAGACCATCAGTTTTTAGCAGAATTTGCATGTCGACTTGCGCCCAGGGAATTTCTACTTCACCACGGAGCATATCATTAAAGGTACATACCCCTTCAGTCGGCACTTTCATACGGATGACATGCGGTTCGCCAGCAGCCAGACGACGTGCCACTTCTTCTTTAGATAGTTTTAGACCGCGGCCATCGTAGCGTGGAGTTTCACCACGAGCTTGCTGTTCAGCACGCATTTCATCCAGTTCTTGCGCTGTTGCGAAACAGTAGAAGGCATGACCTTTATCTACCAATTCTTCTGCGTATTTTTTATAGATGCTCATTCGTTCTGACTGACGGTACGGTGCATGTGGACCACCGACATCTGGGCCTTCTGACCAGTTCAGGCCTAACCAGCGTAGTGAGTCCAGAATCATTTTTTCAGATTCAGGAGTAGAGCGCAGCTGATCCGTATCTTCAATACGAAGAATGAATTCACCACCGTGCTGTTTGGCAAAACACAGGTTGAACAGGGCAATATAGGCAGTTCCCACATGCGGGAAACCGGTAGGAGAAGGTGCAATACGAGTACGAACAGTCATAACCGGATCTAATCTTAAATATAAAATTGCAGCTATTATAACGAAAAAGCCACATCACTTAATGCTTTATTCAACATTGGATGATGCGGCTTTTCAGGATGAGCAAAATATAACGAATGTGGAGAACTAAAACTAAGTCTTATGAATTGCTCGGAGAAAAAATACTTTGTACAAAGCGGGTAAAGCGCAGGTTTTGAGCTGCAAAAAAGCTTTGAGTCGGATTTGATTTGAACGCAGTCAGCGCTTTAAGTTCATCCTCAGTATGAAAAGCATTTTTATCAGCTTTATGTTGCTGAATTGCTTTTTCAATTGGTGAGGTTTTCACTTCAATTGCATTTACAGAGGCTTTAGGTAGCTCTGTTTTTACAACTACGGCATGACCAAGTTGAATCGAGAACAGCATGATAAGACTTAGGATGCTGGCTGTGAATATTTTAAATTTCATATCCAAACTTCCTCCTTGGCTCTGGTTAATCTTGTTTTGTTAAAAATGTTGTTATAATACTGGCTACAATCTAATCACATTCAGATATAAAAAAGTAGAACCAGGTCACATTTTTTACAAAAAAACTAATATTTCTCTGTGGAAAATTACTAAATTTCAGAATTTCCACATTTAAGTTGCCTATTTGTAACAGATAACTGTGTAGAGATCGTGAAGAACTGTCTTAAATTGTAGCAGGATATTAAATTTTTAGGGGAAAATGTATCCGAAATGAATTGTGAGCATATATATCAAAAATAGAATACGATTGGATAAAATATTATAAACGCATGATTGTTAAGTACTTTTTTATTTATATAGTGCTGGATAAAGATAAATTAGCAATGAGCTCCAATCATGAAAAAGATAATAACTTCTACTATTTTAGTATTACTTGGCGGAAGTGCCATTTCTGGCTATGCTGCTAAAGACTTTCTCAATGTTTCCTATGACCCGACCCGTGAATTCTATCAGGAATATAATGAAGAATTTGGTAAGTTCTGGAAACAGAAAACCGGGCAAGCGGTCAATTTCAAACAGTCGCATGGGGGTTCAGGCAAACAGGCACGCTCTGTGGTGGACGGTTTGCAGGCCGATGTCGTCACTTTGGCGCTAGGCAATGACATCGAAGAAATCGTCAATGCAGGCTTAATCGAAAAGGGCTGGCAGAAAGAGTTCCCAAGTAATTCGGCTCCTTATACTTCTACAATTGTCTTTCTGGTTCGTAAAGGCAATCCAAAACAGATTAAAGACTGGAATGACCTAACCAAACCAGGCGTTGAAATTATTACGCCAAACCCAAAAACTGGCGGTGCACCGCGCTGGATTTATCTGTCGGCTTGGGGTTATGCCTTGAAACAGCCAGGTGGTAATGATGCTAAAGCCAAAGAACTGGTGAAAAAACTCTATGCCAATGTCAAAGTACTGGATTCAGGTGCGCGTGGTTCCTTAACGACCTTTGCTGAACGCGGAATCGGCGATGTATTACTCTCTTGGGAAAATGAAGCGTTATTGGCTACGCAAGGTCTGGGTAAAGATAAGTATGAAATTGTCTATCCTTCAATTTCTATTCTGGCTGAGCCTTCAGTGGCGATTGTCGACAAGACCGTGGATAAAAATGGCAACCGTAATTTAGCCAAAGGTTATCTGAACTATTTATATTCACCAAAAGGGCAAGAGCTGGCAGCGAAATATTACTTCCGTCCACGTGATGCCAAAGCAGCAGCGAAACATGCAGCTCAATTCCCGAAAATCCAGACTTTTACTATTGATAAAGTCTTTGGCGGCTGGGCAAAAGCGCAGAAAACCCATTTTGTGAATGGGGCGATCTACGATCAGATCTCTGCGGAAAACCGTAAATAATTTTACTTACTGAACCATAATGAGAAAGCGGATAATTTATTATCCGTTTTTTTTATATCTAAAGCATAAAATGCTATAAAAATGGGATAAGCCTTTAATCTAGAAATTTTTATTATATAAAACATGAAATTAAAACAAAAAATAACTAAATATTACCCTGTATGCACTTTGTTTGCTCAATTGCGAAAAATAACTTTATTTCATATAGTTATATCTAATGAAGATAATCTCCCGATGCTCTTATGAAAACTCAATTAAAATCACTGGTTAGTGCTGCCTTATTGGCAACAGGTCTGACATTTACTGCAACTGCGAGCCAAGCCGCGGATCGTGAATTCCTGAACGTTTCTTATGATGCGACCCGTGAATTCTATGACGAATTCAACAAATCTTTTGGTGCCTACTGGAAAAAACGAACCGGTATTGATGTGAACTTTAAACAGTCTCACGGCGGTTCAGGTAAACAGGCCCGTTCTGTGGTCGACGGTTTAAAAGGTGATGTGGTTACTTTGGCATTGGCAAACGATATTGAAGAGATCGTAAGATCTGGTCAGATTCAGCCAGGCTGGCAAAAAGAGTTCCCGCATAATTCTGCACCTTATACTTCAACGATTGTCTTCATGGTACGTAAGGGTAACCCTAAAGGAATTAAAGACTGGAAAGATCTGACTAAGCCGGGTGTAGAAATTATTACACCGAACCCGAAAACTGGTGGTTTGCCACGTTGGGTCTATCTGTCAGCTTGGGGTTATGCAGAGAAACAGCCAGGTGGTAGCAAAGCAAAAGCTCAAGAATTTGTCGGCAAGCTTTATAAAAACGTAAAAGTGATGGACTCTGCTGCACGTGCATCGATGACCACATTTGCTGAACGTAATATTGGTGATGTGTTGTTAACTTGGGAAAATGAAGCTCTGGTAACGCAAAAAACTTTAGGTAAGAATAAGTTTGATATCGTTTATCCATCTTTGACCATTCTGACTGAACCCTCTGTAGCCATCGTAGATCGTACAGTGGATAAAAATGGCAATAAATGGTTAGCTAAAGGTTATATCAACTATCTTTACTCTCCACTTGGTCAGGACATGGCAGCACGACATTTCTACCGTCCACGTAATGAGAAAGTATTAGCCAAATATTCATCACAGTTCCCGAAAATTAAAACCTTTACGATTGATGAAGTATTCGGTGGCTGGGCCAATGCACAGAAAACTCACTTTGTGAATGGCGCAATCTTCGACCAGATCTATAACTCGAAGCGTTAATCTGTTGATTAGAAAATAAATTTAAAATATAAAAAAGCTTCCTCGATGGAGGCTTTTTTATCGGCTGTCGAAAAATAAAAACGGTTTTCTCTATAGAAATTAATATTTATCTACAAAAAGTCGTTTGGAGCTTTAGCTAAACAGAGTGATAATGTGCAGTTAAATTTTTCGCCCTATTGATTGAGTTTTTATGTCACATATTTCTGTATTACTTCACGAAACGATTGATGCCTTACTGGCTGGTCGCAATACGGGAATTTATGTGGATGGAACCTTTGGCCGCGGTGGGCATACACGTTTATTGCTTTCCAAATTGGATGAAAATGCACGCGTCTATGCTTTCGATAAAGACCCGCAAGCATTGGCTGTTGCCGCAGAACTGGAACAGGGAGATTCACGTTTTAAAATTATCCATGCCAGCTTCGCTGATTTAAAACAGGCACTGGCTGAGCAGGGTATTGAAAGTGTAGATGGTGTGATGGCTGACTTAGGGGTGTCTTCACCGCAGCTGGATCAGGCAGAACGCGGTTTCAGCTTTATGAAAGATGGCCCGCTGGATATGCGTATGGACAACTCGCAAGGTCCGACTGCAGCAGAATGGCTGGTGGATATTGAAGAAGAAGCACTGGCCAATGTGATTTTTCAGTATGGGGAAGAGCGTTATAGTCGTCGTATAGCCAAAGCGATCAAGGCTGCCGGATATATTGATACCACAGCCAAACTGGCGGAAATTGTGAAAGTTGCCCATCCAAAATGGGAAAAAAATAAACATGCTGCCACCCGAACTTTCCAGGCAATTCGTATTGCTATTAATAAAGAATTAGAAGATATTGAAACTTTCCTCCCTCAAGCGGTTGAAATTTTAAAACCAGAGGGACGTTTGGCTGTGATCAGCTTCCACTCACTGGAAGACCGGTTGATTAAGCAGTTTATTCAAAAAGAATCAACGCTTGAAGAAGATTCAGGCTGGGGAATGCCGCAACAACAAAAGGATACGCGACGTTTAAAGAAAATCGCCCGGGTCAAGGCAAGTGATGAGGAAGTTAAAGCCAATCCTCGTTCACGTAGCGCATGGCTGCGCGTGGCAGAACGTTTAGCTTAATAGGCACATCATGAAAACTGAAGTGGTTGATAAAAAAACAGAAAAATTATGGCTGAAAAAAGTCATTGTTTACCTCATATTGATATTGATGGTCTTCATCAGTGCGGTATTTGTCGTCTTCCAAGTCTTTGAATACCGTCAGGATAACCGCAAACTAAGTACCTATCTGCGCGAACGGGATGACCTGAATGCAGAGTGGGGACGTTTGCTGATTGAACAGCAGACCTTTGGTGCGACCGCGCAAATTGGTACCCGTGCAGTGACCCAGTTAAGGATGTATTCACCTCCGATTTCACAGAGTGTCGTGATTTCCTTACCACAACCTTCAGATGAGAAAAAATAAGGCTAGCGCTCGAACATGGTAGACAAGAGAAAGAAGCAACCGGTACGTAAAAAGCAGTCCGTCACCGAGAAAAATGCCTTAAATGTTTATATCAACCGTTTTTACATCATGTGGGCTGTGGTGCTACTGTGTTTTGTGACACTGATCGGCCGAGCTTTCTATGTGCAGATTATCAATAAAGACTTTCTGCAAAATAAAGCCAATGCCAATATTTTACGAACCAATACCATCAAGGCCATGCGTGGCGTAATTTATGATCGTAATGGTATTCCGCTGGCGATCAGTACGCCGATTATGAAAATCGTGATTGACCCACGTGACTATTTTGATAATAAAAAACTCTATGATGAAACCATGCTGGCACTACAGAAAGAGCCGAATAGCCGTAAACTGAAACGCCAGCTCCCAGATAAAAACCTGAATCTGGATGAGCTGGCTGATGCAGTGGGCATGGATCGTGCTGAATTGCGCAAAAAGATGGAAGAGCGTCCACGTTCACGTTATCTGATCCTGAAAAAAGAAGTGCCGCCACAACAGGCGGAACTGATCATGAAGCGTAATTTCCAAGGTGTGTATACCGAGAAAAACTATAAGCGCTATTATCCTCAGCCCCAGCCAAACTCCCAGATTATTGGTCTGACCAATAGTGAGGGAATTGGGATCGAAGGTCTGGAGATGCAGCTGAATACCCGTCTTGCCGGTCAGGATGGTGAACAGCAGATTATCCGTGACAAGAAAGGCAACCGGGTTAAAGAACCGGAAGTGATTAAAGAAGTCGAGCCGGGTGAAAACATTACCCTGAGTATCGACTCACGTTTACAGTACATTATGTATCGTGAACTGACTGCAGCAGGCGTCGCCAATAATGCCCGCTCCGCAACAGCGATTGCAGTCGACGTCAAAACCGGTGAAATTCTGGCAATGTCTTCTTGGCCCTCTTATAACCCGAATGACAAGAATGGCTTATTAAATAAAGACGCAATGCGTAACCGTGGCGCTGTCGATTCCTTCGAGCCGGGTTCAACCATGAAGCCGCTAACTGTGGCGATGGCTTTGGAGAGTGGGAAATATACAGCCAATTCGGTGATCAATACGAGTCCAGGTAGTATGCGGGTCGGAAACCACACCATCCGTGATACGCATAACTACGGTCAGTTGACACTGGGTGGCATTATCCAGAAATCATCAAACGTTGGTGTGGCCAAATTGGCTTTATCACTGCCGTATGAAACTTTACCGACTTTCTATAAACGTCTTGGTTTTGGTCAGCGTTCCGCAGTGAAATTTCCGGGCGAAAGTTCCGGTCTGATTCTGCCGCCAAGTAAATGGAATGTGTCTGAAGTAGCAACCATGGCGTATGGTTATGGTCTGAATGCGACTGTGCTGCAATTGGCTGATGCCTATGCCATGCTGGCGAACAAAGGTGTGAAAGTGCCTTTAAGTCTATATAAGTTAGAAGAACAGCCACAAGGCGAGCAGATGATTGATCCACAAATCGCAGAACAGGTTCTGCTGATGATGGAAACAGCAACTTTGCCTGGTGGTACAGCAACCCGTGCAACCGTACCTGGTTATCGTGTTGGAGGTAAAACTGGTACTGCGCATAAATTGCGTGCCGACCGTAAAGGCTATTCAACTAGTGAATACCGTGCTTTATTTGCTGGTGTAGCACCCGTGAGTGATCCGCGTATTGCTATGGTGGTGGTCGTGGAAAATCCGCAAGGGTCTTATTATGGTGGTACGGTATCTGCACCTGTCTTTGCCCGTGTGATGCAGGAATCTTTACGCCTGCTGAATGTCCCTTTGGACAAACCTTTAGAATCTCCCAAAGTCCAGTAAATAGGTGATCAATGTCCATTACATTTCAAGATCTCTACGCCGTTCAAGAACCTGCTGAATGGATGCGACAATCCTTTCAGGGTTTCGAACTGGACAGCCGCAAAGTTAAACTGGGGCAAATTTTTATTGCCCTGACCAGCTTGTCTCAACCTGAAAAAACCGCAGAATATGCCAAGAAAGCCCTGTCATTAGGCGCGTTAGCGGTGATTTCTGAACAGGAGCTGGGTGTTACTCCAGCTTTGGTAGTACCCAATGTCCGTCACCTGATGGGCGAATGGCAGAAGCGCTATCTGCAAGCGATTCAGCCAGTCAATGCTGCCCGTATTCTGGCCGTGACCGGTACCAATGGTAAAACCACGATTTCCCGTCTGGTTGCTGAGTTGCTGATGCTGCAAGGCAAAGCTTGTGCAGTTATGGGGACTACAGGGAATGGTGTTTTGCCGAATCTGGAAGCCTCTTCTCATACCACACTGGATGCCCTGCAATTGCAAAATGCCTTGCATGCCTATGCACAGGCAGGCGCGGAATTTGCTTCAATTGAAGCGAGTTCGCATGGTCTGGAGCAGGGCCGTCTGAATGGTTGTGCGATTGAAATTGCGGCTTATAGCAATTTAAGTCGTGACCATCTCGACTATCACGGTACGCTGGAAGCTTATGCAGAAGCAAAATCGCGTTTATTCAGCTTTGAATCTCTGAGAGTTGCAGTCATCAATATTGATGACGCACATGCAGAGGTGATGCTGAATACTGCAAAAGCCAATCCGAATCAGCCGAAAATTCTGACTTATTCTTTGTCGCAAGCAGCTGATTATCAGGTTCAGGATATCCAGTACAGTATTTCCGGTGCTGAATTCAAACTGATCACTGCACAAGATACATTTACTGTGCATAGTCCTTTGCTGGGTCATTTCAATATCGAAAATCTGGTTGCCAGCCTGGTTGTGGCAGAGCAAGCCGGTTTTGCATTAGCCGATTTAATTGCAACTGTGCCCGAGCTGAAAGGTGCTCCAGGCCGTATGCAGGTCATTCGTGATGATGAGCGTCTGTTTGTGGTGGATTATGCGCATACTCCAGATGCTCTGACTCAGGTCTTGCTTACACTGAAGCGTCATGTCAGCCAAAAACTCTGGGTTGCTTTTGGCTGTGGCGGTGATCGTGATCGTGGCAAACGTCCGCTGATGACTCAGGCGGCCCTCGAAGGTGCTGATATTGCAGTGCTGACTTCGGACAATCCGCGTACTGAAGATCCAAACCAGATTTTCGCTGACATGAAGCAGAGTATCGATTTTTCAGGCAAAACCTATCATGAAATTCATGACCGTCGTGAAGCAATCCGCTTTGTAGTCGACCAGGCGCAGCCAGGTGACATTGTGGTGATTGCCGGTAAGGGACACGAAAATTATCAGGAGATTGATGGGGTGCGACATTGGTTTGATGATGTGGTCGAGGTACAGGCCGCAATTGATGCCCAGCATCATAACCGTGATTTAGCATTTCCAGCGCATTAGGATTTCACATGCATACTTCAACAACAAGTACCGTGCCTCTAGAGTCATGGACAATTGAACAGTTACAGCAAGCCACTCAGGGTTATTGGCTGAATGATAAAAAACCTGAAGGCCAGATTAAGCGGATTTTAACTGATTCCCGTCATGCCGAAGCAGGTGATGCTTTTCTGGCATTGAAAGGTGAGCGTTTTGATGCGCATGACTTTATCGCACAAGTGGCTGAGAAGGGCTGTGGAATCGCGATTGTCAGCCAACCTGTTGACGCAGATATTTGTCAGCTAGTAGTTGAAGATACTCGCCTGGCGCTGGGTCATCTTGGCGCATATCGTCGTCAGCAAAATCCACAGCTCAAAGTCATTGCTTTGACTGGCAGTAGCGGTAAAACCACGACCAAGGAAATGCTGGGCAGTATCCTGTCACGTCTGGCACCGACTTTAGTCACTCGCGGTAACCTGAATAATGATTTGGGTGTCCCAATGATGTTGCTGGAACTGCGTGCTGAACATCAGTATGCGGTGATGGAGCTGGGTGCGAGCCATCAGGGTGAAATTGATTACACTTCCAATCTGGTACAGCCGCATGTGGCCGGTATCATTAATATCGGTACTGCACACTTAGGTGAGTTTGGTGGCCGTGATGGGATTTGTCGCGCTAAATCTGAAATCTATTCACATATTTCTGAAACTTCGATTGTGCCTGCAGCGGATGATTATGCCGAGCAGATTCGTGCAGCCGTCAAAACCGAGAAGACTCTAAGTTTTGGTCAGGGCGGTGATGTCTATGCAACTGACGTAGAACTACATCCGCAATCTGCGACTTTCACGTTAAATACACCACAAGGCACTATAACTGTAAATCTGCCATTTGCTGGTGAACACAATGTGCAGAACGCAACTGCAGCAGTGGCTTTCTCTTTGGCGATTGGTATTAGTCTGGATGATATCGTGGCTGGCCTTGAACAGGCTGTTGGTGCCAAAGGTCGTTTGAACTTTATTCCGCACAAAGATTTTTTATTTATTGATGATACCTACAATGCCAATCCAAGCTCGATGCGTGCAGCGGCTGAAGTTTTAGCGCAGCAGCAGGGTATTCGAGTGATGGTGACCGGTGATATCGGTGAACTGGGTTCATCTACCGCGATCGAGCATTATAAACTTGGTCGGGATCTGGTATCGGTCAAAGGCATTAATTTTGTGGTGGCTGTGGGTGAATTTGCTCCAGCTGCACAAGAAGGTGCACGTAGTACGCAATATGGTAAGAAGATGCAGGCTTTCCTCAATCAGGAGCAGGCTTTACCATTTTTAATTGATTTGATTGAAACACATCATCCCCAGCCAATGTCTTTTCTATTTAAAGGGTCGCGTTTTGCCCATATGGAAACATTAATGGCTGCATTGATGGAGAAACTCTAAATGCTGTTATGGCTATTTGACCAGCTGGCGGGCTTTGATAGCACGTTTCAGGTGGTTCGTTATTTAACTTTACGTGCTTTGCTCAGCGTTTTGACTGCTATGACTATCGGTTTGGTCTTGGGTCCGATCATGATTCGCAAATTGCAGGCACTAAAATATGGTCAGGCAGTAAGTTCGTTTGCTCCTGAGAATCATGCCAAGAAAATGGGTACACCGACCATGGGTGGGGTATTAATCCTGCTCTCGATCGGGATCTCCACCTTACTGTGGGCGGACCTGACGAATCCTTATGTCTGGATTGTGCTCTCGGTAATGGTGATTTTCGGCGCCGTTGGCTGGGCGGATGACTGGATTAAAATCCGTTATAAAGACAATGCCGGTTTACCTGCACGCAAGAAATTCTTTTGGACGTCTGTAGGTTCAATCGGTGCTGGTATTGCACTGTATGTGATCGCACAGCAGCAACCGAATCCAGTTGTGACTGCCAACATGCTGGATGTGTTGATTCCATTCTTTAAGGATCACACCATTCCATTGTCCGTGATTCCGCTGGGAATTGGTTTCATTATTTTCACTTACTTCGTGATTAATGGCGCATCCAATGCCGTGAACCTGACCGATGGTCTGGATGGTCTGGCAATTATGCCAATTGTCCTGGTTGCAGCCGGTTTAGGGGTGTTTGCTTATCTGGCAGGCGATGTACGTTTCGCTAACTACTTACATATTCCTTATGTGAAATATTCTTCTGAACTGGTAGTCATCTGTGCTGCGATGATTGGTGCCGGTCTGGCATTCCTCTGGTATAACGCTCATCCAGCTCAAGTGTTTATGGGTGACGTGGGTGCATTATCTTTAGGTGCAATGCTGGGTACGATTGCCGTGATGGTACGTCAGGAAATCGTGTTTGCGATTATGGCAGGTGTATTCCTGGTGGAAGCAATTTCAGTCTTCCTGCAAATCGGTTCATTAAGAATGCGTAATAAACGCGTTTTCTTAATGGCACCGCTACACCACCATTATGAAAAGAAAGGTTGGCGTGAAACTCAAGTCGTCATCCGTTTCTGGATTATTACGATTATGCTAGTAGTTTTGGGCCTAATGACCTTAAAATTACGCTAAGAAATGCATTTGAAAAAGTCGGCGCATGCCGGCTTTTTTGTTTTGGAGAAATTAAAAAATGAACCTACTGATGTGTCCTGTTTGTCGTGAGCAGTTACGCTTAAATGAACGTACATGGCGCTGTGACAATCAGCATAGCTATGATGTAGCCAAGCAGGGTTATGTGAACCTGCATGTGGTGCAGCATAAACATAGTAAAAATCCAGGTGATACGCCTGAATCTGTGCAGGCACGCCGTGCATTTCTGAGTGCAGGTCACTATGCACCTCTGCAACAGGCTGTGGTTAAGAAAATCCGTGAGCTGCGGATTGAAAATCTGCTCGATATTGGTTGTGGCGAAGGCTATTACACCAATGCCATGCAGGCTGAAGTCATGCAATGTGTCGGCGTAGATATTGCCAAAAATGCAGTTCAGGTTGCAGCTAAACTGAATAAAGAAATTACCTGGGTGGTAGGGACAGGGGCAACCTTGCCGGTATTGGATCAATTCATTGATCTCTGTACCAGCTTATTTAGCCCGATTCCGAAACAGGAAATCTTGCGGGTATTAAAGCCAAAATCTTATTTGATGGTAGTGACGCCTGCACCACAACATTTGTACGCGATGCGTGAAGCCTTATTTGAGGAAGTGAAAGCACACGAGCCACAGAAATTTGTTGAGCAGTTGCAGGATGTATTTAATCTGGTAAGTGAACAGGTGATTGATGCGCCAATGACTTTGCCTCAAGCGGATTTAAAAAACCTGATTGCTATGACTCCCTATGCTTATAAAGCCAAACCTGAACGCCGTTTGGCACTTGAGCAGCAGGATCAATTCAATTTAATGGCCCAATTCCAGATTTATGTATTTCAGAAGAAGTAAATCGGTTATTTAGAAATAAAAAATCCCTCATTATTGAGGGATTTTTTATTGGTTCAGATTATTCAAGTTCTTCAATCAAGTTTTCCAAAGGATCCACCACCCGATTTGGTTGTAGTGGCTGGTCTCTTGGCGCCACTCTTTCATCATCCGGTATGTGGATTTCCTGATCAGGCAAATCTTCAAAATCATTGCTTTGTCGCTTAGGTGCTACAACCGGGGCAGGGCGATATAGAGGCGTCGCTAAAGGTGGAGAAGACGGATCATGCTGTTCCTGCTCACCTTGCACTACTTTATTACGGTTAATAGGTGCTTTAGCATTACGATCCAGGCGAACCCAAGCTTCTGGTGTACCTTTTAAGGCATTACCCATAAAGTCGGTCCAGATTGGTAAGGCTGCCACGCCACCGTATTCACGGCGACCTAAAGTTTTTGGCTGGTCGAAACCGACCCAGGCAACGGTGACCAGCTTGCCATTAAAACCTGCAAACCAGGCATCTTTGGCATCATTGGTGGTACCGGTTTTACCCCCAATATCGCTACGACCAATTCTTAAAGCAGCACGTCCCGTACCATGCTGAATCACATCACGCAGGATATTGGCCATATCATAAGCAGAACTAGATTTTAAAATACGTTCTGCCTGACGGTAATTACTGTCTTCAGCCGAGATTTTTGGTGTCTCTGGTTTTTGCGCTAGGGTCTTGTTATTGATTTCAATTGCTTCATCATCAGGAGTGAGTGCGCCTGTTGGTTGAGGACTTTCTTCCTGAGCATTAATACACGAGATGCAGGCATATTCAGGCTTAGCCTCAAAAATAGTCTTGCCATAGGCATCTTCGATACGCGTAATAAAATGTGGCTGAATCCGATAACCGCCATTGGCGAACGTAGCATAACCAGTGGCCATCTGGATTGGTAAAACCTGAGGCGTGCCTAGAGCAATGGTGTAGTTACGTGGAATCTGGTTATCCTGCAAGCCAAAATCCATAAATAACTGACGGGTACGTTCAATACCGACGGTTTGTAATAGACGAACTGAAACCGTGTTACGTGACAGATATAAAGCACGACGTAAAGGAATCATCCCTAAATAACGGCCATCCGAATTACGCGGACTCCATTTACCAATAGTAATCGGTGCATCATTGACCATGGTGTGTGGAGTCATACCACGTTCTAAAGCCAGAGCGTAAACGAAGGGTTTAATAGTTGAACCCGGCTGACGCCAGCCTTGAGTCGCACGGTTAAATTTGGATTGATAAAAATTATAACCACCCACAATGGCTTCAATCGCACCATTATTCGGGTTCAATGCAATTAATTGGCCCTGTACCTGAGGCGTTTGTACCAGTGCCCAGGAACTTTTATTCTCGTTAGGTCTTAAACGAACAATATCTTTAACTTTAACAATCTGTGAGGCTCTGCTTGGTGCAGCACCTACACTATCTGCACTACGATAAGGACGGGCCCAGGACATGCCTGACCAAGGCACAGTTACGGTTGTACCATCCTGCATCAATGCTTCAAAGCTATTATTATTGACCTTGGTCACTTCAGCAGGGTAAGTGTTGGCATAGACACGGAAATTTTGCAGGGGCTGATCATGAGCCTCAGCACCTCGCCAGCCATGACGACGATCATACGCCTCTAAACCATCCTGTACTGCCTGTTCAGCATAAGCCTGACGTTCACTGTGGATCGTCGTGTAGACTTTATAACCTGAATCTATCGCCTGTTCACCAAAATTTTCTACCAGTTCAGAGCGAACCATTTCACCGACGTAGGGGAATTTGTTACGCGTACTACGGTTAGGCATATCCAGGTTAATCGGTTCAGCAATGGCTTCCTGATATTGGCTTTGATTCAGATACCCCAATTGCAGCATGCGACCTAAAATCCAGTTACGGCGCTCTAATGCACGTTTAGGGTTGGCCACCGGATTATAACGAGAAGGTGCTTTAGGTAGGCCAGCAATCATTGCCATTTGCGCAATCGAAAGCTCATCTAAACTTTTGTTGTAATAGATTTTCGCTGCTGCCGCAATGCCGTAAGCATTTTTCCCCAAGAAAATTTTATTGACATATAAAGTCAGAATTTCTTCTTTACTTAAATTCTGTTCTATTTTACGTGCCAGGAAAATTTCAGTCAGCTTACGCTTTAAAGTACGTTCGGGACTTAAATAGTAGTTTTTGGCGACCTGCATGGTAATGGTCGAACCGCCAGTCTGTACATCAGAGCCGGTAATAGTTTCACTGACTGCACGTCCTAAGCCTTTAAAGCTGATCCCGCTGTGTTCGAAGAAACTAGAATCTTCTGCAGCGAGGAAGGCGTGAATAAATTCTTTCGGAATCTGTTCATAATTCACAGGAACAGAAAGCTTGCCACCATACTCTGCAATGAGCTCATTATCTGAGCTAAAAACTTGTAAAGGCTTTAATAAAGGTGCCTTTTTAAGCGTAGACATTTCAGGCAAAGATGGGGCAATATAGAGATACATGCCATAGAAACCCATCGGAATTGAGATCAAAATAATGATAATGATCAAAAAAAATGGATGAACAAGGCCTGAACAAGATAGCTTTTTCATAACAAGTAAGTTTTAATAAGAGCTAATGGCAAACTAATTACCGGTCAGTATATCCTTTAGATATACATATTGTTAGATGAGTTATTGTATCTGTATAAAATTATAGGCCGGCACAGTTTTTATTGGGGATAAAAAAATAATAGGAATTGTATTGTGCGCAGGTTATATCGTAAGCCAAATAAGGGTTAATAGGAGTCGATATTAGTTCGACTTCTGTTAAAGTTTTAGAGCTCTCTGTAAAGAACGGTCGGTACTGGGTAGAAAGTTATGCTTTAGTCCCATTACCAGAAAGTAGTGTCGTTGAAAAAAATATTTTAAATCCAGAAGCGGTGGGTGATGCGTTGGGGCGTGCGATTAATTTGGCCAATACCCAGTCCAGTCAGTCAGCCTTTGCGATTCCAACTTCTATGGTCATCACCAAGATCATCGAAATGGATGCCGATATGTCGGATGATGAACGTGAAATTCAGATTCGTGAAGATGCCGAACAATATATTCCTTTCCCACTTGATGAAGCCAGTCTGGACTTTGAAGTTCTGCCAGACCGTTTAACCAATCCGAACCGGGTCAATGTCCTGTTAGTAGCGACCCGAATCGAAAATGTTGAAGCGCGTTCTGAAGTACTGCAAATTGCCAACCTCAATCCAAAAATTGCAGATGTCGAAAGTTTTGCACTAGAAAATGCATTCAAGGTGTTTTCGGATACCTTGCCGATGGGGGTAAATACTGTCGGAATCTTGGATATTGGTCATAGTATGACGACCTTATCCGTAATGCAGAATAACAAGATCATTTATACTCGTGAGCAGGTTTTTGGTGGCAAACAGCTGACTCAGGAAATCCAGAACCGTTATGGATTGTCTTTTGAGGAAGCAGGGCGTGCTAAAAAAACCCGTGCCTTACCGGATGATTATGACATCGAAGTGCTGGAGCCTTTCCTAGATGCTGTAGTGCAACAGGCAGCGCGTTCATTACAGTTCTTCTTCTCTTCATCTCAGTTTAACGAGATTGACCATATTTTATTGGCAGGGGGGAATGCCAATATTCCAGGTCTGGCAAAACTATTACAGCAAAAACTCGGCTACCGGGTCACGATTGCCAATCCATTCCTGCAAATGGGCTTTTCTCCTCAAATTGATATTAAAAAAATTGAAAATGACGCGTCCTCACTCATGGTTGCATGTGGTTTGGCATTGAGGAGTTTTGATTAATGGCAAAGATTAACTTACTCCCTTGGCGCGATGAGCTAAGAATTAAAAGAAATAATGAATTTGTAGCGATTTGCGCAGGGGCACTTTTTCTAGGATTGGCAGCAGCAGGTTCAACCTGGTTCTACTATGATCAAAAACTTCAGGATCAGGAACAGGCCAACCAGCTGGTGGTCAGTACTAACCAGAATCTGGATGTACAGCTAAAAGCATTAGATGGTTTACAAGATCAGCGTAATGCAATTGTTGAACGTATGAAGCTGATTCAGGGTCTACAGACTCAACGGCCGATTGCAGTTCACCTGATTGATGAAATTGTACGGGTCACACCAAGCAATATGTACATTACAAAATTTCAGCGTACTGGTGATAAATTCACTATTGAAGGTAAGGCGGAAAGTCCGAATACAGTAGCTGAATTGCTACGTAATCTGGAAGCTTCTACCTGATATCGTAATGCATTTATGAATGCTTTCTTAGTCGCTGAAGAACCAAAAGATAAAGCGCCATCCTCGGTGATCCCACGAGTGGAAGAATCTTATGGCAGCTTTACGGTCACGGTTGATCTGGATCAAATCGCTGAGCCAACACTTAAAGAAGGACAAACACCAGCCACAACTACAGCGGAGGCATCATCATGAGTAATGACGGATTCGATGAATTAAGCCAAGACGTAGTGGCTGTTCCTAGAAAAAAAATGACAGTTGAGAAATTCTTTCAACAATTCAATACACTAGATCCAAATAATTATGGTAGCTGGCCATTATCAGTCAAAATTACCTGCTGGATCTTTATTGTTATTCTGGTTTTTATGCTGGGGTATTTCGGGTTTATTCGCGGCAAGATAGAAGCAATTTCACAAGCCAGTGCTCAAGAACAAAACCTGTTAAATGAATTCCGGGAAAAGGAATCCAAGCTGCGTAATTTACAGCAGTATCAGATTCAGTTACAGGAGATGGAAGCACGTTTTAATCAGCAATTGGAACAATTGCCGAAAGAAACTGAAATTCCAGGTCTGGTGGAAGATATTAACCTGAGTGGAGTGAACTCTGGACTGAAATTTAAGAATATTCGTCTTGAACCTGAAATCAAGCAGGAATTCTTTATTGAACAGCCAATCGCGATTGAAGCCACTGGGGATTATCATGCCTTTGGTTCTTTTGTGAGCAGTATTGCAGGGCTTTCGCGCATCGTTACACTGCATGATTTCACCATTACAGGAACTGAAAATAAAGAAAAGAAATCTGAAATTCCTGTTATTGATTATGTAGTGAAAGCGAAAACCTACCGTTATGTAGGCAATGCAGATGCTTCATCTACTTCAGCTACAACTGATACGCAGGGAGCTCAGTAATGAATATCATTAAAATTACTTCAGCTTTAACGCTCGGATTTTTATTGGTGGGCTGCGAATCAAGAATTGATGCAGTCAATCAGGAAATGGCCAATATTCGCAATCAACCGCCATTACCGATTGAGCCGGCACCAGATTTTATTCCGACAGAAATGTTTAATTATGCAGCTCATCAGCTGAAAAGTCCTTTTCTGCCGAGTTCTTTAGCGGCTGAATTGAAAATTATGGCAGGTAAGCGAGTTTATCCGAACTTGTCACGCCAATTACAGCCTTTAGAGAGTTATCCACTAGAGACCTTAAGCATGAAAGGCAGTATGCGGAATCAGGCGGGGCAGATTCTGGCTCTAATTCAAACGCCTGATGGGGAAATTGAACGGATACAACGTGGCAGCTATATGGGACTTAATCATGGTCGTGTAACGAGAATTACGCCGACACAGATTGACTTGATTGAGATTATTCCAGATGGCCGTGAGGGATATGTGGAACGACCACGAAGTCTGGTTTTGATTGGGCCAGCGCCATAAGTTTTAAGGAATAAAAATGAATAAGAGTATTAAAGAATTTATTTTTGGGGATGCTAATACAATGAATCATGTGTTTCGTCAGTTTTCTATGGGGGCTGTCGCGATTGCTGTGATGCAAGCAGCGAGTGCGCAAGTTTCAATGACCAATGTAGTGCCAATGCAAATTCCTGGACAGGGAACTGAAATCCGGGTGATGTTTAATGGCTTGCCACCTCAGCCTCAAGCTTATCAGCTTGAATCTCCATCACGCCTGATTCTGGATTTTAATGAGGCCCAACAAAATCTAAAACAGTCTAGTATTCCAGTCGCAACTGCTGAAGCCAGTTCAGTGGATGTTAGCTCAGATGCACAGCGTTCTCGACTGACGGTGAATCTCGCTAATGCAGGTGCATTTACGACGCGTGTGGAAGGCAATACCTTTATTTTAAAAATTAATTCTGCTACTCCAGTCGCTATTGCTCAGCCTGTACAACAACAGGTCGCTCAGGAGATTACTAATATTGGTTTCCAGCGGGGTGCGCAAGGTGAAGGACTGGTGGTAATTGATCTGGCAGGTCAGAACACACCAGTCGATGTACAGCAGCAGGGAACCAAAGTGATTGTGCGGACTCTGGGCTCCAAGATTCCGGCACATTTGACCCGTCGCTTAAATGTGAATGATTTTGCTACACCAGTTTCGAGTGTAGACGCAGTCAATCAGAATGGCTCAGGTGTAATTACTATTCAATCTGCGGAAAGCTATGAATATATGGCTTTTCAAACTGATAATAAGCTGACGATTAGTTTGAAGCGTCCAGAAGTTAAAGGGCCTTTACGTCCTAAATCAGTCGCTTATACAGGCAAGAAAATTTCCCTCGATTTCCAAGATATTGAAGTCCGTCGAGTTCTACAGTTATTAGCCGATTTTACCGATATCAATATGGTTGCTGCAGATAGCGTACAAGGTAATATTACCTTACGCCTCAAAGAAGTGCCTTGGGATCAGGCTTTAGATATTGTGTTAAAAACTAAAAATCTGGATAAACGCCGTAATGGTAATGTGATCTGGATTGCACCGGTGGCAGAACTAATTAAGGCCGAAGAAGAAGAAGCGAAAGCACTAGCACAGAGTGTTAAGCTTGCACCAATTCAAACTGAATATATGCAGCTCAGTTATGCAAAAGCAGCAGATATTGAAAAACTGATTACTCAAAATAAGAGTGCATCAGGATCAGGGAGCTCGAATAGCACAAGTAACGGTGATGATAGAGAAAGTTTACTAAGTTCACGTGGTTCTATCTCTATTGATGCTCGTACCAATACCATTATTGTGAATGATACCCAGCCTTTTATCGATAAAATCCGGAATATGGTGGATCTACTTGATGTACAAGTGAAACAGGTAATGGTTGAGGCACGTATCGTTCGTGCAACCACTGACTTTACTAAAGAAATGGGTGTGAAATGGGGAATCCTGTCTCAAGGGATTACCAATAATAATCACCTTCTTGTGGGGGGGGAGTGATACTACCCTATGGGATTTGAGAGATCCTCAAGAAAGTGATTTAGGCGGATTTACCTATGATATTCAACGCCCAGATAACCTAAATGTGGATTTAGGTGTCACTAGTCAAGGTGCAAGCCGTATTGCTTTTGGCTTAATTAGCCTTTCTGATTTTATGCTGGATCTTGAACTTTCTGCGCTACAGGCAGATGGTTATGGTGAAGTGATTTCTACGCCAAAAGTGCTCACTGCTGACAAACAAAAAGCAACCGTTGCCTCCGGTTCGCAAATTCCATATCAGTCTGCAGAAGGTGGTGGTGCTAATGCAGTGTCGACTACATCATTTATTGATGCAACTTTAAGTTTAGATGTAACACCAAGTATTACTCCAGATGGTAAGGTGCAGATGGAATTGAATATTACCAGTGACTCACCAGGAAACCCGACCCCAACTGGACAGTTAACTATTAATAAAAATCAGATCAATACTAATGTACTGGTTGATAATGGTGAAACAGTGGTATTGGGTGGTATTTTTGAGCAAGAAACTCGAAATGCGCAAACTAAAGTTCCGTTCTTGGGAGATCTGCCATATTTAGGTCGTTTATTTCGTAAAGATGTAAAATCAGATAACAAGCGTGAATTGCTGATTTTTGTTACACCTCGAATTGTTAATGACAGTGTTTCAAGAAATCATTAATATATTTTGAATTTAACAAAATGAATAGGTGACTCCTTGCCAAGCAAAGAGTTTGAAACCCTGCCAAATATCTATTTGGTAGGGCCGATGGGGGCCGGTAAAACAACAGTAGGACGACATTTAGCAGAACTGTTAGGACGAGAATTTCTGGACAGCGATCATGAAATTGAGCGGAAAACAGGGGCTACGATTCCCTGGATCTTCGAAAAAGAGGGTGAAAAGGGTTTTCGTCATCGTGAAACTGTTGTCATTGATGAGTTAACCTCACGTCCACAGCTGGTACTTGCGACTGGTGGTGGCGCAATTACTCAGGCTCCTAATCGGGATTATTTAAAGCAGCGAGGCATCGTTGTTTATCTTTATACTCCAGTTGAAATTCAGCTTCAGCGAACCTATCGCGACAAAAACCGCCCCTTGTTACAAGTCGAAAATCCTGAACAGAAACTCAGAGATCTGCTTGCAGTGCGGGATCCGTTATACCGGGAAGTCGCACATTACATTATTGAGACCAATCAGGGAGCTGCACGAGATTTGGCGCAGCGTATTCTGAATCTCATCCTTCCAAAAAAATAAGTTCAGTTGAAAAAGTGGTTATCCCCTCATGAAAACCTTATATGTCGAACTCGGTGAACGTCGTTACCCCATTTTTATTGGCAGTAACTTGAATCCTCAGGAATTGCTTGAGCCGTATATTCATGGCAAGCAGGTGATGATTGTCAGTAATGATACGGTGGCACCACTCTATCTGGATCGCTATAAGGCTGCATTAGAAAATTTGGGTAAAACTGTGGCGACCTGTATTCTGCCGGATGGTGAGAAATACAAAAATATTGAACATCTAAACCTAATTTTTGATGCATTGCTTGAGGCAGGCTTTAACCGCGACTGTACGGTTCTGGCACTCGGTGGTGGTGTTATTGGAGATATGGCCGGCTTTGCCTCTGCCTGTTTCCAGCGTGGTATCTATTTTATTCAGGTGCCAACAACGTTACTTTCTCAAGTGGATTCTAGTGTAGGAGGTAAAACCGGCATTAATCATCCACTGGGTAAAAACATGATTGGTGCTTTCCAGCAGCCACAAGTGGTGTTGGCAGATATGTCACAGCTGTCAACTTTACCAGATCGTGAGCTATCTGCCGGTTTGGCTGAAGTGATCAAATATGCCTTGCTCGGTGATGAAGAGTTTCTAGTCTGGCTAGAAGCCAATATGGAAGGTCTTATTGCCCGTGATGAGCAATTGCTGGCCGAAGCGGTTTATCGTTCATGTGCGCATAAAGCACGTATTGTAGCGAATGATGAAAAAGAGCAGGGTGAGCGTGCTTTACTTAATCTCGGTCATACATTTGGTCATGCGATTGAGTCTTATCTGGGCTACGGTGAATGGCTGCACGGAGAAGCGGTAGCAACCGGTATGGTGATGGCAGCAGATTTATCCCATCGCATGGGTTGGATTTCATTAGAAGACCTTGAGCGTACAAAAAAAATCATTTCTCGTGCGCAATTACCTATTGTTTGTCCTAAAATCCCACTTGACGATTTCTTGGCTTATATGGCTCACGACAAGAAAGTTTTAAATGGGCAGCTTCGTCTTGTATTATTGCAGCAACTTGGAAAAGCGGTCATTACTCGAGGCTTTGATGTCGAGTTGATGCAACAGGCGATTTTAGCTCATCAGGCATAGGTTTAATTTTTATGACAGCATTACGTACCCCTTGGCAAAAGATTCAGCATTATTTCTGGCTGGTCTGTGGCGTATGCTGTCTATTTGCTGCCTTGGTTTTTTGGGCTATCACTGATACAGATGAAGTTATAGAAGTCGAGAAGAAGCCGGAAACCGAAGTTGAATTACAGATTCAACCAGAAAAAGTGGCCTCGATGACCCATCTTGGTGCACTTTCTGATGAAGTTAAGCCTCTTGATCTCAGTACTCGAATTGTTGTCAATGTTAGTCATGAGCCTGAATTCCGTGGAACCAAATATATTGGTGAAGTAAAAAAACAGCATGCGATTGAGCTATTTCGTGTAGGTAATGAATCCATTCTAAAAACCTTCCTGAAAAAGCAGCAGGATCGTAAACCTTTTGTTTATTTAAGGCTTTCGGGTGAGAACCAGCCTGAACAATATGTATTGTTATATGGGCTGTATAAAACCGCAGCAGAAGCTCAACAGGCTTTATCAGCGCTCAATCTGAATCTGCCTAAATCCGTCCAGCCTAAAGTTGTGGCCATGCAACAATATGCCAGTCTGGTCAACAGTATGGGTTCGGAAGAACTGGCAAGTAACCAAAAACTTTATGAAATTCAGTTGAAAAATGTACCTTTACCGAAAGTCGATGAATCTGTACAGATCAGACCGAAAGTCCAACCTTCAGCACCTGTGGTCACCCCTAAAGAAAGTACCACGAGTACGACGATTGTTCGACGTGATCAGGAAGGTAATGTAGTGGATGTACAGAAATCTCAAAGTCATATCGAAGGAAGTCCACGCTCATCAAATGGCAATTCTCGACCTCAAGAAAACGAGATTAGTGATCCATTTAACTAGGCCGGTCTAAAATAGCGCACAGACACTTTATCTTTATTATAAATGTACGCTTTTGGTGCAAAAAATACGTACCATAAATAATCATAATTTTCCTTTTGTTTACTAAATCTTTGTCATTTGTGTTGTTTTGATTTTTGCTCCTTAAGTTGGCATGAAATTTGCTTTATTGGTGCATGAATTGAATTAATCTCCCTGTTTTGGCGCGAAAATGATTCGATGAATAGGCGTAATTGTCATCTTTGTTGCTTATTTTTATCTTATCCGTCAGCAAAATGAATGTTATTTTTCATGCATTCCGTCTGAAAAAGGATTATGTTGAAAAGATACTCAATGATATTTTGCTCTATAAAGCTGCTTAGCTTGTGGAGTAAATCAGACAGTCACGCACAGCAGAATTTAGATTGTTTAATAGCCTATCGGGCTTAGTGAAAAGAAGGGTACGCTATGCACATGCCATCGCCTAATAATGTAGCTCCCGCTCAAGGTTTATACCAACCGGATGAGTTTAAAGATAACTGTGGTTTCGGTTTGATCGCCCATATGCAGGGTGATGCCAGTCATGATCTGGTCAAGACTGCAATTCATAGTCTAAGTTGTATGACCCACCGTGGTGGTATTGCTGCTGATGGCAAGACCGGTGATGGTTGTGGTCTATTGCTGGCAATGCCTAAAGAATTCTTCCGTGAAGAGGCCAAACGCTTAAGCGACATTACCTTAAGTGAGATTTTTGCTGTGGGTACAGTATTCCTGAATCTGGATCCAGCATTAGCCGCACATGCAAAACAAGTTCTGACGAAAGAAATTGAAGAAGAAGGCTGTCGCGTTATCGCATGGCGTGTTGTACCGACGAATAATGATGCGCTCGGTGAGATTGCAATGCAGTCTCTGCCAGCTTTTGAGCAGATCATCGTAAACTGCCCAATCGGTGTAACTGAAGTTGAATTCAACCGTAAATTGTTCCTTGCACGTCGTCGTGCTGAACAGCAGTTAACTAGTGATCCATACTTCTATGTGACGACCTTATGCTCAACTGTAATCAGCTATAAAGGTCTAATGATGCCGGCAGCTATTGCTGACTTCTATACTGACCTGGCTGATGAGCGTCTGGCATCACATATCGTGGTTTTCCATCAACGTTTCTCTACCAATACGTTGCCACGCTGGCCACTGGCTCAGCCATTCCGTTACCTGGCGCACAATGGTGAAATTAACACTATTACTGCAAACCGTAACTGGGCAATGGCGCGTACGCCTAAATTTGAAAACCCGTTACTGCCAGGTCTGACTGAGCTGAATCCAATCGTAAACCGTACTGGTTCAGATTCATCTAGTTTGGATAACATGCTGGAAATTCTAGTGGGTGGTGGTATGGATCTGTTCCGTGCGCTACGTATGCTGGTTCCACCTGCTTGGCAGAACGTTGAAACTCTGGATGCTGATTTACGTGCATTCTATGAGTTCAACTCTAAACATATGGAAGCATGGGATGGCCCTGCTGGTTTAGTTATCCAAGACGGTCGTCATGCAATCTGTATGCTAGATCGTAACGGCTTGCGTCCGGCACGTTGGGTCATCACTAAAAATGGCTACATTACACTGGCTTCAGAAATCGGTGTATGGGGCTATGAACCTGAAGATGTCATTTCTAAAGGTCGTGTGGGTCCTGGCCAAATGCTGGTGATCGATACTTATACCGGTAAAGTATTAGATACTCAGGATGTGAATAATCACCTGAAACGTATGCGTCCGTACCGTGAATGGTTACGTGAAAATGCTGTACGTCTACAAGGTAGCCCTGAGCTGGAAGAATATCTATGTGAGCGTGGCTTGAAAGGTGACAACCTGAAAGCGGCACAGAAAATGTTCATGGTAACCTTCGAAGAACGTGACCAGTTGCTGCGTCCAATCGCTGAAAGCGGTCAGGAAGCTGTGGGTTCTATGGGTGATGATACCCCGATGGCGGTTCTGTCACGTCAGGTACGTCATGTATCAGACTATTTCCGTCAGCAGTTCGCACAGGTAACGAATCCGCCAATCGATCCATTACGTGAATCGATCGTGATGTCGCTGGAAACCTGTTTAGGTCGTGAACAAAACGTTTTCGAACAGGGTCCAGAACATGCAGACCGTCTGATTATTTCAAGTCCGGTCTTGTCTAATTCAAAAATGCATCAGATCCGTACGCTAGGTCGTACAGGTTATGAGATTGCGGATATTGATCTGAACTATGCTGAAACTGAAGGCTTAGAAGCTGCAATTGCTCGTATTTGCGAAGAATCAGCGCAAGCGATTCGTGACGGCAAAACTTTATTGGTACTTTCAGACAAGAAAATCCGTGAAGGTTTCTTGCCAGCCAATGCTGTGATGGTCACTGGTGCAGTACACCATCATCTAATCAATACTGGTCTGCGTACTGATGCGAATTTGATTGTTGAAACCGGTTTCGCCCGTGATCCACATCAATTTGCCGTTCTGCTTGGCTTTGGCGCGACAGCAATTTATCCATACCTAGCATATGACGTGATCAATGATCTGGTGGCTAAAGGTGAATTGCTAGGTGATCCGGTCTATGCGCAAAACAATTTCCGTAAGGGGATTGAAAAAGGCCTGCTGAAAGTCCTGTCTAAGATGGGTATTTCAACTGTGGCTTCTTACCGTGGCGGTCAGCTGTTTGAAGCAGTCGGTTTATCCAATGAAGTTGTGAATAAATGCTTCGTAGGTGTTCCGAGCCGTATTCAGGGTGCAACTTTTGTTGATCTTGAAAATGACCAGAAACAACTGGCAGATTTGGCATGGAAAAACCGTAAGCCAATCGATCAGGGCGGTATGCTGAAATTCGTCTTCGGCAAGGAATACCATGCGTTTAACCCGGACGTGATTAACTCACTGCATAAAGCAGTACGTTCTGGTAATTATGCTGACTTTAAAGAATATGCAGAACTGGTAAATAACCGTCCGATTGCAACCATCCGTGATTTATTCAAGCTGAAAACTGACAACTCAATTCCAGTGGATCAGGTTGAGTCTGTAGAAGATATCTTGCCTCGCTTTGACTCTGCGGGTATGTCTTTGGGTGCATTGTCTCCTGAAGCACACGAAGCCATTGCGATTGCCATGAACACCATCGGTGGTCGTTCAAACTCGGGTGAGGGCGGTGAAGATCCAGCGCGTTATGGCACGATTCGTAACTCAAAAATCAAACAGATTGCATCTGGTCGTTTTGGTGTAACCCCAGCGTACTTAACTTCAGCAGAAGTGTTGCAGATTAAAGTGGCTCAAGGCGCGAAACCGGGTGAAGGTGGCCAGTTGCCAGGTGGTAAAGTGAATGGCTTGATTGCCCGTTTACGTTATTCAGTTCCAGGTGTGACTCTGATTTCACCACCACCACACCATGATATCTATTCGATCGAAGATTTATCACAGTTGATCTTTGACTTGAAACAGGTCAATCCGCAAGCGATGGTATCGGTGAAACTGGTATCTGAACCGGGTGTAGGTACGATTGCAGCAGGTGTGGCAAAAGCTTATGCCGATTTTATTACCATTTCTGGTTATGACGGTGGTACAGCAGCATCTCCATTATCCTCGATTCACCATGCGGGTTCTCCATGGGAATTAGGTTTAAGTGAAGCGCATCAAGCACTTCGTGTAAACGACTTACGTGGCAAAGTACGCGTTCAAACTGATGGTGGTTTAAAAACTGGTCTTGACGTGGTAAAAGCAGCGATCTTGGGTGCAGAGAGCTTTGGCTTCGGTTCGACTCCAATGATTGCCTTAGGTTGTAAATACCTGCGTATCTGTCACTTGAATAACTGTGCGACCGGTGTTGCGACTCAGCAGGATCATCTGCGTCAAGAGCACTACATCGGCGAACCACAAATGCTGATCAACTTCTTCACTTTCATTGCTGAAGAAACACGTGAATGGTTGGCGGCACTTGGCGTATCTAGCCTGAAAGACCTGATTGGTCGTACCGACTTGCTGGAAATCCTGCCAGGTGAAACTGACAAACATGCTCACCTCGACCTGAGCAAACTGTTAGAGTCACATCCAGCAGCAGAAGGCAAAGCACAGTACTGTGAAGTACAGGGTAATGAACCATTCGATAAAGGTATTTTGGCTGAGAAAATGGTAGAGGAAATTCTGCCAGCAATCGAAGCAGGTACAGGCGGTGAATACAGCTTTACCGTAGGTAACTGTGACCGTTCGATTGGTGCACGTCTGTCAGGTGAAATTGCCAAACGTTATGGCAACCTGAGTATGGAAGCGCATCCGGTTAAAGTAAATCTGACTGGTACAGCGGGTCAGTCACTCGGTGTCTGGAATGCCGGTGGTCTGCATCTGAAACTGGAAGGTGATGCGAACGACTACGTGGGTAAAGGTATGGCAGGTGGCCGTATCTCGATTTTCCCGCCAAAAGGTTCTCCGTTCCAGACTCAAAATACTGCAATCATTGGTAATACCTGTCTGTATGGTGCGACTGGTGGTAAATTGTTTGCTGCAGGTACTGCAGGTGAGCGTTTTGCAGTTCGTAACTCTGGTGCCTTCGCCGTGATTGAGGGTGCAGGCGATCACTGCTGTGAATATATGACTGGCGGTATTGTGACTGTCCTAGGTAAAGTAGGTCATAACTTCGGTGCAGGTATGACCGGTGGTTTTGCTTATGTATTGGACCTGGACAATGATTTTGTAGATCATTACAACCATGAGTTGATTGAACTGAACCGTATCTCAACTGAAGCGATGGAAGAACATCAGACCTTTTTGCTTCGCATTTTAGATGAACATATTGCAGAAACAGGTAGTGCTTGGGCGTACAAGATCCGCCATGAGTTTGATTTCTATAGTCGTAAGTTCTGGCTGGTAAAACCAAAAGCAGCTAACTTGTTGACCTTGTTGAAAACAACTCAAGCTGATCCACAATAATTCCACTACTGCAGATATAGGCAGACCTAAGGTAATGCGAATAAAGCCTTGGGTCTACCCACGGAGAGAGAGATGGCAGAGCGCCTAAATAATGACTTTCAATTCCTGGATGTCGCACGCCAAGATCCAGAGAAAAAAGAGATTGACGTCCGCAAAGCAGAATTTGTGGAAATTTATAAACCTTTCACAACAGAAGTGGCTGCAAATCAGTCACATCGTTGTCTAGGTTGTGGTAACCCGTACTGTGAATGGAAATGTCCGGTTCATAACTACATCCCAAACTGGTTGAAGTTACTGGCAGAAGGCCGTATTTTCCAGGCAGCAGAATTGTGTCACCAGACCAATACTTTGCCAGAAGTCTGTGGTCGTGTTTGTCCTCAAGACCGTCTGTGTGAAGGTGCTTGTACCTTAAATGATGGTTTTGGTGCAGTCACCATTGGTAATGCTGAAAAATATATCAATGACACCGCTTTCGCTTTAGGCTGGCGTCCAGACATGTCTCATGTGAAATGGACTGACAAGAAAGTTGCTATCATTGGGGCGGGTCCTGCCGGTCTAGGCTGTGCTGATATTCTGGTACGTAATGGTGTGAAGCCAGTTGTATTTGATAAACGTCCTGAAATTGGTGGTCTGCTGACTTTCGGTATTCCAGAATTCAAGATGGAAAAAGACGTGATGAAACGCCGCCGTGAAATTTTCACGGGTATGGGTGTTGAATTCCGTCTGAATACTGAAATTGGTACCGATGTTACTATCGACCAGTTACTTGCTGACTATGACGCTGTCTTTATGGGTATGGGAACATACACTTATATGAAAGGTGGCTTTGCTGGTGAAGATCTGGATGGAGTGTATGATGCACTGGATTTCCTGATTGCTAACGTGAACCGTTGCCAGGGGTGGGAAAAAGATCCATCCGAATACATCAGCGTTGAAGGCAAAAAAGTGATTGTCTTGGGTGGTGGTGATACCGCGATGGACTGTAACCGTACTTCAATCCGTCAAGGTGCTGAGTCAGTAGTTTGTGCTTATCGTCGTGATGAAGCGAACATGCCGGGTTCACGTCGTGAAGTAAAAAATGCGCGTGAAGAAGGTGTGGAATTCCAGTTCAACCGTCAGCCTATCGAAATCGTGGGTGAAAATGGCAAAGTGACTGGCGTAAAAGTGGTAACGACTCAACTGGGCGAACCAGACAGCCGTGGCCGCCGTAGTCCGGAACCAATTCCAGGTTCAGAAGAAATTCTGTCTGCAGATGCAGTATTGCTGGCATTTGGTTTCCGTACCAGCCCAGCAGACTGGTTCACTGATGTAGAAATCAATCTGGATGGTTCGGGTCGCGTACTTGCAGCCGAGCAACAGCAATACAAATTCCAGACTTCGAATCCAAAAATCTTTGCTGGTGGCGACATGGTTCGTGGTTCTGATCTGGTTGTGACAGCGATCTGGGAAGGTCGTCAGGCTGCAGAAGGTATTCTGGATTATCTTGATATTTAATCTAATTTAATCCTCTATTTAAAAAACCCGCTACGGCGGGTTTTTTATTTTTTTTCATTTTACTAATTTATTCAGCTTAGTTCTAAGTAGTTATAATAAATATGGATTTAAACTTATCAATATATCCAATATTAATTCGTAGTTCTGAAGCAGAACAGAAGGAATAAAAACGATAAAAGTAAAAAATTATAAAAATTAACAAAAACTAGGAAAAATATGTTTAAAATCAAATTAATTAAATAAATATCAATAAAGAATTGAGGATAAAAGATGATCCCTGTATTAAAAAAATCTTTCATTGCTCTGATGTTAGCCAGTACCCTGACGCTTACAGGTTGTGGCTATAACACCTTACAAGTTAAGGATGAGGCGGTGACTGCGGCATGGTCTGAAGTACAAAACCAGTATCAGCGTCGTGCTGACTTGGTGCCAAATTTAGTGAATGTTGTCAAAGGCTATGCCGCACATGAAGAGCAGGTGTTAACTGAAGTGACTCAGGCACGTGCCAATGTGGCAGGCCTAAAAGTCGACCGTGAAGTGCTGGAAGACCCTGAACTGTTCCAGCGCTATCAGGAAGCTCAGGCACAAATGACCAGTGCCTTGTCACGTCTACTGGCAGTAACTGAAAATTATCCGGATTTAAAAGCCAATGAGCAGTTCCGCGATTTACAGGTACAACTTGAGGGTACTGAAAACCGTATTGCGGTAGCGCGTAACCGTTATATTACGACTGTACAAGATTTTAACTCTTATGCACGTCAGTTCCCGCAGGTGATGACGGCCAAAGTTATTGGGATGGATACCAAACCAAACTTTAGTGCAGAGCAGAGTGCGCAACAGGCGCCTAAGGTTTCATTTGAATAAGCCTGATCTTGGGTAATCTGCTAATAAGGTGGCTGCAATGATGCATATAAGCGCTGTAAAACTTTGTACAGGTATATTTCTCAGCCTCATTATGAGCCTGATGAATCCTGCCTGGAGTGAAACAGCAACAGCAACTGATACAGAAGAAGTGATTGTTGCACGTGAAATTTTGCAGCCTAAAACGAATACTACGGATCAAAATGTAGAATCTGCAGATACAGCACCGCAGCGCCAAATTGCCAATGATATGGCAGAAGGTCAGGTTCAGCGCGACTTGCCCAGCATGAATGAGCCGGTGATTGATCAGGCAAATTTATTAACGGCAGCAGAAAAACAACAACTTAGTCAACGAATCATCAATCTTTATCAGGCAGGTAAGGCTCAGATCGGCGTAGTGATTGTCCCTACTACTGGACAGGAAGATATTTTTGACTATTCCATGCGTGTGGCAGATCGTTGGCAACTGGGATCAAAAGAACATGATAATGGTCTGTTAATGACCATTGCAGTAAATGATCATCGTATCCAGATTTTAACTGGATATGGGTTAGAAGGTGTTCTGCCAGATATTGTGGCTGGACGAATTATTAATAACGAAATTACGCCTTTGTTTAAGCAGGGTCAGTATGCGCAAGGGATAGATGCCGGTCTGGCAGAAATCGAGCGTATTCTAAATCTAGATCCTGAGATTGCAGCTCAAGCAGCGGCTGAGCTTAAAGAACGTCAGGAACAGGCTTATAAAGCACAGCAAGCATCTCAAGCGACTTTTGGTTCGGTTATTTTTATTATCGTCGCTGGTGTTATTGGTTCCATGATCTTTGGCAGAAAGCTGAGTGCAGCCACTGCTGCAGTGGCTGGAACTGCAGCCGGGTTAGTCAATGGCATGGGATTGGTCGCTAGCCTATTAATTGGTGCTGGAGTTTTCTTTTTACTCGTGACCTCACTTGCTCAGTTGATCCTGCATGCCTTTATGGCAGGTGGAGGTCGTGGCGGTGGTAGTGGACGTGGTGGTTTTGGAGGCGGCGGCTTCGGTGGAGGCGGCGGTGGTTTTGGTGGGGGAGGAGCATCAGGCTCATGGTAACAACGACAGATACGACAGAAATTGTCACGCGGCCGAAGCTGGAAGAACATGCACAGCCGAGCTTTAAGCGCTGGCTCAAGCATTTCTTCTATATGCCGGCAACCAAGCGTTTTTTTTCCAAGCAGGATCAACATGCGATTGCACTAGCTGTTGAAGAAGCAGAGCATGGTCATGTCGGAGAAATTCAGGTCGTAATCGAGGGATGCTTATCTGCACGATCAGCCTATTATCAGGATACTTTGTGTAGAGCTCGACAACTCTTTGCCGAGCTCGGTGTCTGGGATACCGAATATAATAGTGGGGTATTGCTATATTTAAACTTGTGTGAGCATAAGGTTGAAATTGTGATTGATCGGGGAATTAAAAATACAACGATCCAGCAAGTTTGGGATGAAATTTGTCAAAATATTATTCAGCATTTAGTCCAGCAAAAATTTAAAGAAGGTGTAATTGAAGGAGTAAAGCAGATTGGACAGGTTCTAGATCAGTACTATGATCGTAAAATAGATGATTTAGAAAATGAATTAGGCAATAAACCGATTATTTTGGGGTGATTTTTTAACTAATTGAGTGTATTTTATTGAATATCATGCTGTCTTAGAGCGTTTAAAAGCCAACAAGTCCACTATCCTATCAAAAGGCTCTGACAATTAATAATGATACGTTTGCAATAGAAGCAGAACGTAAACGGGGTTCGATTAAAAAGAGCCGTCATGCTGCATTAATTGAGGCAATTGAGTAAGCTGCGAAGGAAGTAGGGCAAAACGCACTTTCGCCTGCGCAACAGATTGAACAAGCTAAAATTAAGGCTAAAGTGGTGAAAAGAAATTATGAGCAGCTTAAGGAAGATTATGAAAAAATACTTAAAAGTGTACTTTGTTATTATTGGAAAATTTTGAATTAAAACAAAAAACGCATCTCTAGAGATGCGTTTTAATCAATCATGATAAATAATTAACATTATGGAGAGACAGTTTCAGTTAGTTCACAACGTCCAGTATCTAAATTACAACTAACACCATCTTTATTACCATTCGTAATTTCAGCAGTAATAGCTGTAGCTGTAGGTGTGTTAATTTTACAAGTTGCTGAATTAGCAGGAGCATCAGGAGCAGTAGTACCTGCTGTACCATCTGGATCATTTTGCCAAATCATATATCTAGAAGTATATGCTTTAGTATCTGCTAAACATGCATTATCAACTGCTTTTCGAGTATAGTTTTGATAGGCTGGAATCGCAATTGCAGCCAAAATACCAATAATAGCGACCACAATCATCAGCTCGATTCATTCCATAAGTCACCTTATATGGACAGGCATCAAGTAATTGAATTATCTTGATTTACTTCATTATTCATTTTGTCCATATGGACATGCTTTTTGATAGACAAAATTTTGAGTTTTGTCCATATCAGAAAATGGCTTTTACTCAGTGCGATAGGATGAATTTTTATAAAAGCAGACTGGTCGTGAGATATTTTAAAATTTTGATAAGCTAAAAACCGAATAAAAAAATCCAAACTCATTTATAAGCTAACTTCTGTATTTCTTCCCTGTGCTTAAGGATTACACGTCTTGTATGATGCATTACAATACGACGAGTCGCTTCGTCATCACAAAATTGCATGGACAAAACTTTTATAGTTGGGCGAGGTATTTGTTCGGTTACTTTGAAGTCTTTTAGCCGTTTCATTCTATTACTCCCCTATATATGAAACATTCCGCATAGAAAAGCGCTTTTTCAATTTGTAATTGCTTCCTTACCCACATAAGCAATAATATAGTTGTCCACTTACTTAACTACGAATCATTTAGTTTTTACAGTGGAAAGCTACTGACGAGATGGCATCTCACAAAACCAACAAAACTGACATTTTTTGTCACTTAGTTACATAAATTTACTTATCACTTTTTTACATTTTTGAATCTACTAAACAAAGTATTGATTTCAAGCATAATAATTAGATAACATGCTTTGGCACACTTTGTGCAAACTATAAATTAGCTTACAAAGCTTATAAATAAATTAACAAAACATTTGTGGAGAATGTTATGAATACAATGCAGAAGGGCTTCACGCTCATCGAACTCATGATTGTGGTCGCTATTATTGGTATTCTTGCTGCGATTGCGATTCCTGCTTATTCAGACTATACAAAAAAATCTTCTCAAGCTGCATGTTTAGCTGAAACTAAAGGATATGCAAATAAGATTTTCTTAATTAAAAATGATGCTACAGGTGATGCTACAACTATTGACGCCGATAATTTCCCTGCGAAAGCATGTTCTGAAAATAACATTGCAGATGGAGCAGCTCCAGGTACAGTAACAGGTACTATTAAAAAGCCTGTTGATGATGATAAACCTAAAATTACTTGTACTTTAGGTGAAGTTATTTCATGTGAAGCTACAGAATAATTTCATAAAGATTACTAAAAAACGTATCTTTAAAGATGAGTTTTTTGTTTTAGTTCAAAGTTTTCCAGTAATATAGAATTAAACTTTTCCAGCAGTTTTTCATAATCTTCCCTAAGCTGCTCATAATCAGTTTTAACCGCTTTGGTCTTATTTTTAGCTTTTTCAACCTGCTGTGTAGGCGAAAGAATATTTTGCCCTACTTCCTGCGCAGCTAGCTCAATTGCTTCAACCAATGCAGCATGACGGCTCTTCTTGATCGAACCTCGTTTACGTCCAGCTTCAAGCGCTACCGTATCATTATTAATCGCTGAGCCTTTAGCTAAGACGATTGGTTTGTTGGCTTTTAGACGTTCTAAGGCAGCGTAATATTCATTGAGTGCACTCATGTTTTAAACCTCAATATTAATCGTTTGAATTTTTTGAATGGTCTTGTTTAAAGCCATAATATCGCTATCTATCTGCCCATACAGCAAACTGCCCTGTGCTTGTGTATCTCGGACTCGCTGTAGTCGTTGCACTGCTTTTTGCATCTTCTCTGCACTACCAGTATCAAAGACTGCATGGGCACAACTCAAACAACTGGTAATCGCGGTAAAAGAAATTTTTTCGCAAGAATCAGGATTGGTACAGGCACCAAAGAGGCTAGCTTTGTAGGCAATTTCACCCTTTTTCATCCGCTTAACCGTTTCATCCCGATCTGGAAAAACTTTTAATAACTGCTCACGGTCTTTTTGCAACTGTAAATAGGTTCCTGCACCGCCAAATAGCAGACTAGAACTATTGATTACACCTTCCTCAAATTGCGCATAAGAATGTACCAAACGCTGATATTCTAGTTCTTGAATAAACTCCTTTTGACTATCACTCACTAAAATATTCGGCACAAATATTGCATTATTACGATAATATAAAGTCATCGCTTCAGTTAAATGTTTATATTGAACCGACATGGCACCAAGCCCGATAATGCCTGAACGTGCGCCATAAACTGCAAGTGAACGTCTAAACTGATGGGTACAGATATTCCAGTATTCCCCAATTTGACAGTCTTTTTGACAGTCTTTTTCTTCTCGCCAATTACGAAAGCCATCAAAGGCTTCCAGTTCAGCTAAATCGCTTTCAATGATTCTCAGTCCATCACCCAGTGATACGCAAATACGGCCTAGATACTGATTAAAATTGGCTTGTGTTCGGGTCGGAGCACCTGAAAAATGGGACACAAAATCCGTTTCTTTTTTAATATTTAGATTATTTTTATTTCGATGCTTTTGCGAGTACAGCGTTGGAAAAAGTGGATATTCAGCAGGGTTCGACAAATCATAATGCGGGTTGAGCAAGGCATAAATTTCACCGATACTTTGCGCTGCATGTACCCCAATTTGAATATCTTCAAAACTAATCCAATAGGTAGACTTGTTACCGCCTCCATGTAATTTAGAGGTGTAGCCCATAATCACATGTACAAGATGCTCATTGCTTTGAACCGTTTGATAGCAGTCATAAGACAGTTGATTCACTTCATTGTCCCGCATCCCTGTAAACAGATGAATCCACAGCTTGGCCATGCCTTGAATCAACGTCATATAGCGAGTGAGATTGGCATGTTTACGAATCTGATTAGTTTCAAACAGTACCGTTAGACCAAGCAAATCTCGAGCATCCACAAAACTCACTGCATTTTTATAATCTTTAAACTCACGTGGCATACGCGCAAAAGCTTTATCTTGCTGAATACGCTGAAACCATTGCAGCAAAGCTGGTGTATTTTGTTTAAACTCGTTCAATTTATCCGCTAGAGCATTAATTAAGGCAATATAAAGCCGTGAAGGAACCACTTTGGTTTGTGGGCCTACTTTGCCTGACTGCAATCTGAGTTGAGCAGCCAACTTTGCTAAATGCTCAATTGGTTGATATGTACTAAACGCAGGAATGAGCAATGGGTACTGCTGCTGTAAGGCAAAACAATCAGTTAAAAATGCTTTGATTTAGAGTGCTTTTTGATAGCTCACACCAACATAGGCATCATTTACTTTTGACATATAAGCAATATCGCCAAATAACTGCTGTAATACACAGCCATTGCGGTATGCGATAGCAGCAAATTGGCGCAAAACAGTATGCCGCTGCTCAATACTTTTAATAATCGACTTGCCAGATTTTATATAAAGCAAAGCAAAACTGATTTTTTTCATTTCTGTCCGAATTTGGCAGAAGAGAAAGTCATCTTCACGGGAGTTCTCAAGCCAACTATCAAAATTCAAGCGACAGTGACACTTCGGTAAATACGGAGAAAGATCCCACACATTGTCTGAATAAACTGACAATATCTCACCGCTCTTCATTCGCGATAATACAAAAGTACTTGGGACAGTCAGCTGATTATTTTTTAGATTGTACTCATCAGGTAAGAACTGCTCAGCAACACCAAGAGCGTATAAATATGAATTAAATGAACTCATTCGACCCACCCCAAATCAATTAGTAATTCAAAATGATTCAGCCAATAGGCATCTAAATCACCACTTTCCACTTCATCTTGGATAGCGACAATTCGCTCACGCAGATCGACATACGCATTTGATAACTCTGTGAGTACTTCATCAATTCGATGTAAAACCACACCGAAGTGTGACTCCCATTTGATCAAATCCGTAGCTTTTTGCTTAACGTAGCCGAGCAAAATTTTCAGTGATAAAAGCTTATGAACATCTTCATCATCAGCGTGGACTGCATAGTGTTGGCAAAATAAACAGTGCTCAAATTGCTGACAGTTTGGGGTTGGAGCTTGTTCAGTAAAACCGACTGCTTTTTCAGGCTGTGGAACTACTGTAGTACATGCACCGACAGGTAAAGTTTGAACATCAACAGTCTTATCTAACGTTTGCACAGCAATACGTTCAACAGTTCGAGTTTGTGCTACTGCGACTTCTCGCAGCTCATTAAAAAACTTTGAAATTTGCTGGGCTGCATCTTTGAATGAAATACGTGCATAATTAGTTCTTGCCGTATCGAGTGAGTGACCCATTACTTCAGCTTCAAGCAGTAGATCACCATCGCTAAACTCAACAGTTTGACTGCTTTTATGCTTACGCCACTGCTGCGGAGTAATCCAAATTATTCTTGGGAAAATACGCTGAAAAAGTTTTTTCATTAATTGTAATCTGCTGTAGCTGACAGGTCGCAACTGTTGAATTTCGTTGCGTAATGGAAAAATGAAATCACATGCTTCATCTTGAATATACCATTCACGAAGTTCCAAAATTTTCCTAAACACTGGCTCAAATTTCACCCCAAATTCTGGGTATACTGTCTTACCTCCTGCACGGCTTTTTGTTCCCGAAAACCTTCGCCCTTGGGTACTTGGTAGGATTTCCATCGTATCGAGTTGTAACTGTTGAGCAGTGTCTAAATTTGCCCCAGTTTGTGCGATAAATAACAACATGCCAATGCAAAGACCATAGGAAGCGAGTCTTTCACGCTCGATGTGTCGTTTGTCTTTATTACGTTCTTCAAGGTTACGAATCGCTTGATTGCGATTCTCACGTAAACGCTTTCGATGCTCACTATCTTCTTCTAATTCAAAATCAGCCAGCATTTTAGAAAAAGCTGGAATAACCGGATATTTGACTAAATAACTCTGTATATCAAACTGGATATGCTGTTTTTCAATTTGATGATGAAAACCGGAATAAAAATAAAAGTTCTCTTCATCAGCCGATTTAAAATGCGCTGGAAAGCCTCCTTCTTGCACAACGATACGATGGATTTCAAGAAAGACATTCAACAAAGTTGCATAAGTTTTCTGATGATCTTCTTCCGCAATTGGCAAAACAGGAACATCATAACGCTGAGATTGGACTTGCATGGCTTGACTAACAATATCAATTTCATGACAATCAAATACATATGCGATTAATTTGGCTGCATTACGCTGATATTGCTTTGCTGTATGTGCAGCCAAACTTTCCTCTTCAGTATCAGCAATCAAAGTGCGATCAATTAAATATTTACTGTAACGACGATACGCATCGATCACACTGTCCTTATTGGATAAATCAAAATTCTTCTTTTGCTGATCAATCCAGTCCAAAAATACTTTGATGATGGAATAGAACAACCCTTTTGATAGGTCCGATCCATCCATTTGCAGTAGATAATCTGTAAAACATTTTAAAAAATAGCGTCTTTTTTCATCAAAAGAAGCAACAAGCTCATTGTCTGATATATCGGAAGAACATACTCTTTTAGCAAAAAAGAATATACCAATATCTAAAGTTCTAAAAGAAAATGAAGCTGTTTTATCTTTGAGCACGAGTATTAGATGCTCATGCTCAGTAACCTGCTTATGAATATCAGTGATATTTACAAACGATGGAGTACGAATAAAATTCATGACAAATCTCCTGCTAAATCCACAGAAGACATCACGTATTTCATTAAGCTTGATTCATACTCATGCTGAATTTTATTGCGCCACTGTAAACGAGATTTGTAATTCAAATATTGTAAAGTGGTGCTGATGTTGCGATGCCCCATGCGAGTTTGCACATACTCAACAGCGGTCATAGCAGAATGCCCATCTGGCAAATGCTGTAACTGACTTTCAAGCAAATTCATACCAAAACTGGCACGTAAGTCGTGGAATTTGAAACTTTGAAATTGTGGATCAATCAAGCGAATTTCGGGTAATAGCACGACTTTTAAATAGCAGCGTACCGCTTCACCTTCATAGAGTTTAAGTCTAGTCCCAAATGAGTCAGAAGCTTTGATCTGCTCGGTCAATTCCTGTTGCTCAGCTTTGCTGGTGTAGAAAGGTGTACCAAACTTAGTGAGAAATACATAATTTTCATCCGAGTCGCCATAGTTTGACTTCTGTCTACGCTGAAGCGCTTGCTCACTATTGATATAAACTTTCAGGTCTTGTGCTAACCAATTCGGGATTAGCAGCGTCATTGGTTTTTGAAATTTGGTATCAATGCCTGTACCCGCCCCAACTGGCAGGCGGATAAAACCCTGGCTATCAGGCTCACGACCAATTAAGTTTTTGATTCGTAAAGTACAAATTCCCATTCATGAATTTCATATTCGCTTAAAACTTTGGCAAATTGGTTAGCAAGCGGAAGATAGAACGTAAACATATTTAAAGTTTCACTGTTTTACAAAAAGAGGATTATAGTCCGTGGATGTATAGTCCTCAATTGTTGATATTTCTGTTTTTTGAGCAGTTAATCGTGAATGACAGAACTATCTAACTAAGGAAATTGGAAAATTATTACGTGCTACTAGATTAGAACAAGGAATTACACAAGAATTCTTAGCACTCCAGTGTGGGATTGATCGAAGTTATTTAGGTCGAATTGAACGAGGTGAAGTTAACTTAACAGTGGAAAAACTTTATGAAATTGCATCAGCATTAAATGTTAATGTAAAGGATTTATTACCTTAAAATATTGAAATTTATATTTTATTGTAATAAATTTTAAAATCTACAAAGCAATCTAATGTTTTAAAGGTGATTGTATTTATGTTTTATAATGATTAAATATTTGACCACCATAACTAAAAAAAGCACTTAATGATCATTTTTTTGATCATTATAAGCACAAATAAAAACAGGGTAAAATGAATTCAACTGGAAATTCTTAAGCCATATTGAAGCAATAGCACTATGAAATTTAATGCATATACAACGCCCAGTGCTATGGGTCGCGAATTAGGCGAACGTTTAAAACGGGCACGATTGAATTTAGACCTAACTCAAGAAGAAGTTGCGCAGTCAGCAGGTATTAGCCGCTACACAGTCAAAATCTGGGAACAGGGAGATGGAAAGGTACAGGATTTAATGGCACTGCTCATTGCGTTGGACTGTACTGAGCAATTGGACAATTTATTAGTCCCTCAAATAATTTCACCAATTCAATTATTTAAACTTAGAGGAAAAATTCGTAGAAGAGCCTCTGGTACAAATCATGATGCAATAACAAGCCAAAGAAATAAAATAACTAAAGAAGATCTAGATTGGTAATAAAAATGACAGCATTAATTTAATTCTACACTGTTCCTATTCAGTGATGAGATCATTGATTTTTTTCATTACGCTCAATTAATTGAGCTTACATGCCTAAAAAATGGAAGAAGTCCATATTAACTAACTTATGGATTCTTGATTTTATATGGACACTTATGGAGTATCGATCAATGTAAAGCCTTTTTGAGCGTTCATAACATTCTCCACAAATGTTTTGTTAATTTAGTTATAAGCTTTGTAAGCTAGTTTATAGTTTGCACAAAGTGTGCCAATACATGTTACTAAATTATTTCTTATGAAATCAATATATTGTTTAACGAATTAAAATTGTTAAAAACTCACAAGGTAAATTTATGTAATTAAGTGACAAAAAGTGTCATTTTTTTCTATTTGATGTTTATATTTGTGGTCGAAATTAAGTGAGTTCGAATTTTTCAGATATTCTGATCAAATTACAAAATTATCTGTTTTTTGTTTATCATGTGCCAGACTTCTACCGCCTGATATTTCCATGAAATTCACGCTTGCACTGATCGCAGCAATCCTCATCTCCCTTGCATGGCTCATGCCTGTACATTACCGCCCCTGGGTCACCTATACTGGTGAGCTATATGCCTTTTTTTCGCTATTTGGATTAGCTGCAATTTGCTTAAAAGATAAATTAAAAATACCCGCCATAACCTTACCTTTGTTGCTACTCGCCTGTGTCCCGCTTATACATTTGCTAGCAGGACAGGTCTTTTTCTTTAGCACCGCTATGATGGGTTTTATTTTTGTCTTTAGCTTTTGGCTCGCAAGTGTGTTGGGTTATCACCTTTCAACCGGAAACTATAACCGGGAAGAAACTTTTACCAATCTTAGCTATGTGTTTTTAGCTTCAGGAACGATTACAGGCTTAATTGCTGTATGTCAGTGGATGAATCTGGATTCAATATTACCAGGTGTGGTTAATATCAGTGGTACTCAACGTCCCTATGCCAACTTTGCCCAGCCGAATAATATGGCGACTTTTTTAGTTATGACATTGATGAGTTGCCTTTATCTGTATGAAAAGAAAAAAATCCAGACCAAGTGGCTATTTTCATGTGCGGCAATCATTGTCGTTGGCGTGGCTTTAAGCCAGTCACGTACAGCATGGGTTGCTGCGATCGCGATCATATTGTATCTAGCATTCTATCAATATAAAGGGATTATTCGCCTGAAATGGTATTACAGCACAGCATGGTTCATCTTTTTTATTTCCTGTATTGTCGCTTTTCCATTGCTAAGTCAATTGGCGACTCAGGTCATGGATGCCCAGGTGGTACAAAGTCGTGATGTGGTATCACGTGCAACCGGTGACATGTCACGACTCGCCATCTGGCAGCAAATGTTAGCTGCAATTCAGGCACAGCCATGGTTTGGATATGGCTGGTATCAGACCAGTGTTGCCTTTGTCTCGATCAGTGATACAGTGCAGGGTCCGGTCTGGATTCGCAGTGCACATAACTTAATTATTGATTTCTTGCTGTGGAATGGGCTGGTTATTGGTCTGCCTTTCTTAGCCTATTTCGGCTATTTGGGTTATCAAATGCAGCGATGGGTTAAGACCCCTGAGTCGGTCATTGGTATTTTAATGATTGGGACTTTTCTTACGCATGCCATGTTTGAGTTTCCACAGCATTATGCCTATTTCCTGTTGCCAGTAGGTTTTATTTTAGGTACTGTTCTAGCCCAAAATCCGAATATCAAAACCGTGACCTTACCCGCTATAGCAATGAAAATCATTTTTGGGTTTGGACTACTGTTATTGATCGTGATCTATCGGGATTATGATGTCGCTGTGCCAAAACTTGGTCAAAGTATTCGTTATGAGCAACAACCTGAGAAAATCACCAATCAACAGCCAATCTATTTATTAACAGAGTTTAATCATCGTATTGACTGGATTCGTCTTAATCCGTATAGCAAAGTATCCTCTGAACAGATTCAAGAGGGTGAGCAGATGGTATTAAGCTATCCAACTAAATATAATCTGATTAAATACGCCAAACTGCTAGCTTTTAATGGGTATAAAGATGAAGCCAGGCATCAGCTGCAACGTCTGAAGGTCATTCAAAAAACCGAACTCAGTTATGAGGAATTGATTCAGGATATGCCAAGATAAATTTCATATAAAAAAGCCAGCAATTGCTGGCTTTTTTATTGATTTATTCTAAGTTTAGAGCTGGCTTTGAATATAGTTTTCGATACCAATACTTTCAATCAGATCAAGCTGAGTTGTGGTCCAGTCCAGATATTCCTCTTCCTTTTCCAGAATTTCTCGCACCAAGTCACGAGTCACATAATCCATCTGTGTTTCTGCCAAAGCCACAGCCTGCTGAATGACTTCAATATTTTCTTTTACTTTACGTACATCACAATGCAGTACTTCTTGAGTATGCTGGCCAATATACAATTTGCCAAGATGTTGTAGGTTTGGTAAGCCTTCTAGAAATAAAATACGTTCAATAATTTTATCGGCATGCTTCATCTGGCGGATGGACTCTTTATATTCTGCCGAACCCAGTTTTTCAATGCCCCAGTCATTAAACATGCGTGAATGCAGGAAATACTGGTTAATTGCAGTTAGGTGGTGATACAACACCTGGTTCAGCTGATTAATTACATCACGATTGCCTTTCATCGTATCACTCCATATAGCCTGTTGACCCATTTATCGCTATGGGTTTTTGATTAACTTATCTTAAATCAATCGAGCGAGCAATGGCGAGTAATTTATTGAACTGCAAATGAAAATCGCAATCAAAAAGCTTCAGGTGAAATATAAAGCAATAAAAACCCGCCAGAGTCGGAGGCGGGGGAGGAGTAATGATACGAGACCATTGATTTTATAATTATCGTTATCCGCTTTAGGCAGCAACCGCTAGCCGTGCAGCAATCTGGGAAATTTCATCACTGATGATCATACGGGCTTCAGGAGCACAACGACCACAACACGTCCCTAGATCAAGCATTTCGCGTACATCACGGTAACTTTCGGCGCCATTTGCAATAGCATCTTTAATGTCTTGATCTGTAATGCCACGGCATAGACAAACGTACATAGGATACAACCACAGTGAATAAATAAGATAATAGATATTATTGATAATTGTTATCGTTTGTCAATAAAAATCATTTGAAAATGCTTTTTATAATGATTGATGATTTAGATAAAAAAATATCACTCAAGCAAAAATCCGATTATTGCTCGGGTTTTTGCTTGAGTGATTCATGATTGCAAACGAAATATAGAAGCTTAGGTGTTACATAAATTTTAAAAATTATTGCTGAATGATGACTACGCCATCCATCTCGACCAGAGCATCTTTCGGTAGGCTGGCAACACCGAGTGCTGCACGTGCTGGATAAGGCTGGGCAAAATATTCACCCATAATCTGATTCACCAGCTGGAAGTGCGATAAATCAGTCAGATAAATATTCAGTTTGGCGATGTCTGCCAGAGAGCCACCGGCCGCTTCGCAGACGGCTTTTAAATTATCGAATACACGGCGAATCTGTGCTTCAATGCCTTCAACCAGTTCCATGCTGTATGGATCTAAACCTATTTGACCAGATAGATACAGGGTATCGCCCACAAGAATGGCTTGCGAATAGGTGCCAATGGCAGCAGGGGCATTTTCAGTATGGATTACTTGGCGGAACATTAATTTCTCCTTTTATCAAATGGAGCGTAAAACTCTGTCCTTCAGGGCAGAGATATAAGCGATACGACATAAAATGTCATTGAATTTTTTAAAATCAACACCTTTAATTTAACATGATCTAAAATAAGCTCATGAAAACACTTAAATTACGCATAAAAGACAAACATTGCAAGGTGCTAGACCAATTAGCATCTGAGGTGAACTTTGTTTGGAATTATGTGAATGATTTGAGTTTCAAACACCTGAAAAGAACAGGTGACTTTTTCTCAGCATTTGATATGACTCAATACACAAAAGGAACTTCAAAATTGTGTGGTTTGCATAGTCAAACAGTGCAAGGGATAACAGAAGAATATGTTGATAAAAGAAGACAACACAAGAAAGCAAAGCTGAAATGGCGTGTGAGTAACAAGAAGTCAGCAAGACGTTCGCTTGGTTGGATACCATTTAAAAAAGTAGCGATTAAATATGCTGATGGATATGTGCAATACGGCAAGCAGAAATTTAAGCTATGGGATAGCTACGGCATAAGTAAATACAGCGTGAGAACAGGCTCATTCGTTGAGGATAGTCGTGGGCGCTGGTATGTGTGTCTTGTTGTGGACTCACCTAAACAAGACAAACCAACGGCAACTAAAGCGATTGGTATTGATCTTGGTCTAAAAGACGTTGCCACCTGCTCAGATGGTACTGTAATTTCAAATCCTAAGTTTTACCGTAATTACGAGCAGAAATTAGGGATTGCTCAAAGAGCAAGAAATAAAAAACGTGTACGTGCATTACACGCTAAAATTGCCAATTGTCGTAAAGACCATTTGCATAAAGCAAGCACTCTGCTTGTGAAAGAAAATGCACTGATTGTTGTAGGTGACTTAAGTGCGAGCAAACTTGTAAAAACCAAGATGGCGAAATCTGTTTTGGACACAGGATTTTCAGCACTGAAAACAATGCTCAAGTATAAATGCGAGAACGCAGGGGTATTGTTTGAGGAAGTCAGTGAGAAATTCACAACCCAAATCTGTTCGTGCTGCGGTGAAATCACCTCTAGCAGTCCCAAAGGTAGAACAGATTTGCGAATAAGAGTATGGGAATGTGAGTGTGGAAGTATAAATCATCGTGATTTAAATTCCGCTAAGAACATACTTGCGCTTGGGCATGAGCGTCTAGCGGTAGGAATCCGCTTGCTTTAGCTGGAGGATGTCAACATCAACATACATCATATTAGATCAATTCAACTGACAAAAGCATTATCGTTTTAAATGATTAACTGGCTTTAGAGGTTTCAGCAATATTGAGCGGTTGTTCTAAGCGGGTAATACGTGGAAAACCAAAATGCATGCGTAAATCACGAATAATCTTGGCAATCTGTTTACGGTTATGCACCACAATATTTACATAAGTTTTGCCATCATAATTACGCACCATCTCTACACCTGTATGGCCTTTACGACATTGATAAATCAGATCGGAAATCTGTTCATCGTCCATGGCCTGATCAATACAGAGATAGGCAGTAAAGCTGACATCATCCAGATCTTCAGTCGTCCATTGTAGAGGCATAATATTTTCAGGATGCATATGTTGTTCCTGCAATAAATTATGGCAACGGGCACGATGTACAATTAGGCCACGACGAGTCAGATGACCTTGAATTGGATCACCAAGTACCGGGTTGCAGCAATGTGCGTATTTAACATCTACACCTTCTGTACCCTGAATAAGACGACCTGAACTATTCGCATTTTGATGCTGGTCATGTGCAAATAAATGGTTAGCAACCAGTTGTGGTAATAAGTCACCTACAGCAATCTGTTCAAATAGTTGCTCTTTAGTGGGAACATGACGCCATTCCAGTACATTTTTCCAGTCAGCTTCGGTCAGATCGAGAATAGAACACTGGAAAAGTTTTAAGGCACGGTTGAGGGCCTGTTGACCCACAAGGCGCTGTTCATCAATGTCTTGATCGCGCAGGATATTCTGAATCGCGCGACGGGCTTTTTGGGTGTTAATAAAACTGAGCCAGTCCGGGTTTGGGGTTGCAAGAACATCAGTGATAACTTCAACGACCTGACCACTCAATAATGGCGTAGAAAGCGGTTTGGTTTCACCATTAATTTTAGCGCCAATAGCGTGGTTACCCAAGAACAGGCTGGCAGCATAGGCAAAATCAACTGCAGTCGCACCTTGCGGTAATTCATGCAGATGACCGTGAGGGGTATAAACCCAAATTTTTTCCTGATGCAAATAATCCAGTAATTCGCTGAACGTAGTTTTGGCGCATTCACCATCAACCAATACGTTCAGATTTTGCATGGATGCTTGAATGGCAGAGCGACAGGCTTGAGGGGCATTTTCACCAAGTACGACGCCAAAGCGTGCAGCTTTACGCATCAGTTCAGTTTGAATAGTTAGCGATAAAGTAGTCTTTTCGCCTTTTAAGCGCATGGTTAAAGACTGGTTGCCGCCTGGAAGGGGACGGCGAATATTGTCCTGATAATTTTGAACCGTAAAACTTTCAGTCAGGATATCGGCAAGGCGGTCACAATCGGCAATACTCTGTAAGATAATTTCAAATGCGTGGCTATGTGTAAGTTCCTGCAGATCAATATCATTTTTTACAAAATGGCGTAATAGCTCGATATTATTGTTTTTCTTTTTAACCCGGCCTTCAATGGCATATTGCTGTAGTAATTCGTTAAGTTTCTGTTCCCACTTGGCCTGATATTCACAGCGTTTAGGCTTGGTTTCTAAAAGGGCAGCCTGGACATCATTATACATATCCAGATCCAGATTCTGATAACAGAGATGTTCTAGATTATCTGCCATTTCGTTCATGCCGACCAAGCGTGCCATTGGAACGAAAATTTCAAAGGTTTCACGGGCAATACGAGCACGTTTATCCGGGCGTAATGCTTCCAACGTAGTCATGTTGTGATAGCGATCTGCCAGTTTCACAATAATGACACGTGGATCCTGTAAAGTCGCTTGCAGAATTTTACGGAAAGAGGCTGCTTTATTATATTCTTTATCACTGGAATGGCTGAGCTTGGTGACACCATCAACCAGCTCTGCAACCGTGCTGCCAAATTTTTCAGTAATGTCATTTTTATTGAAGTCGGTATCTTCAATGACATCATGCAGCAGCGCTGCCATTAAGGTTTCAGTATCCAGACGCATATGGGCCAGAATACAGCTCACCGCGATAGGGTGCAGAATATAAGGTTCACCACTTTTACGGGTAATGCCATCATGGGCAATATCGGCATAATCACAGGCCGCAAGCACACGTTCGACATCGCTTTCACTTAAGTACGCGTCGATGATGATTTTTAACTGTTGCTTAGCTTCACTGACCTGTGGGCCTGGCATAAAACACCTTTAAAACTGGATTTTTTAACAAATAAAACAGAAAAAGCTCGTATGAAATGTATAACATAAAGTGGGTCAGTTTTTTCATATCAACAAGTGAAAAATTTATACTGACTTTAGAGCTAACCCTTATGTTATAACCGTTCTGCGCAAAATATAAAAGTCACAGGACAAAAAAAGCCTAGTTTAAAACTAGGCTTTTCGGAATGGTTTATTCTTATTGGAAAGAAAAACCATCTAAATTTAGATTATTTGCAGAAAGAGCAAGGTCTAAACTTGAAGTTTGATAATCTTGATCACGTTGTTTCAAAATATCTTTTGATACATGACCTGCAGCGATTTCACGTAAAGCAACTACAGTCGGTTTGTCATTGTCCCATTCCACAGTTGGTTCAATGCCTTGACGTGCCAATTGACGCGCGCGTTTGCTTGCCACTAGTACAAGCTCAAAGCGGTTGTCTACATGGTCTAAACAATCTTCAACGGTTACGCGTGCCATAAGAATTCTCGTTTTGAATAGTAAATTTCAACAGACTGCACAGTATAAAATGCTTTGTCTGGAGACTCAAGTTTTAATCACTGTTCGCTTGGAGTAATTAGAGCCTGGATCAGTTTTTCATGGCGGGTCGCTTGCTGGGAAAGGACCAGTCGATTAGCAATAATCACAGATTCAAGATCATGCAATGCCTTATTAAAGTCATCATTGATAATGACATAATCAAAGTTGACGTACTGCTGCATGTCTTCGACTGCACAGCTAAGACGGTGTTCAATCACTTCAACAGAGTCTGTACCACGGTTGGAAAGACGCTGACGCAAATCGAACTGACTTGGCGGAAGAATGAAAATCTGTTTAGATTCAGGAAAAAGTCGACGAACTTGTTGTGCACCTTGCCAGTCAATTTCAAGTAGTACATCATGACCTTTAGCAAGTTGTTCTTTTACAGTCGCTTGTGCTGTGCCGTAATAATTACCAAAGACTTCGGCATATTCAATAAAACCACCTTCCTCGACCAGGTTTAAAAAGTCTTCTTTAGTCGAGAAATGATAATGTACGCCATCGAGTTCGCCAGGTCGTTGACCGCGTGTCGTATGAGAAACAGAAACATGAAGATTGTTGACGCGTTCAAGTAATGCTTTAACGAGGGATGTTTTGCCCGTTCCAGACGCTGCAGAAACGACAAACAAGAGACCCGACATGATATTTTTCCTGATATGATAAAATATCTTCTCTATTTTAGAGTAGACCGGCTTTAAACTAAATAGTTGTACGTCGATTGTTTTACATTTATTTGAATTGTAGCGCCATAAATTGAGTGAGTATTGAGGATTTCTATGGAAATTGTTTTAGCTAACCCGCGTGGTTTCTGTGCCGGTGTGGATCGTGCCATTGCGATCGTGAACCGTGCCCTAGAATGCTTTAATCCACCCATTTATGTGCGTCATGAAGTGGTCCACAATAAATTTGTGGTTGATGACTTACGTCAGCGTGGTGCAATCTTTGTCGATGAGCTAGATGAAGTTCCGGATGACAATATCGTGATTTTTAGTGCACATGGCGTGTCTAAAGCTGTACAGCAGGAAGCCGAACGCCGTGGTTTAAAAGTTTTTGATGCGACCTGTCCATTGGTCACTAAAGTACATATTGAAGTGACTAAATATGCCCGTGAGGGAGTGGAGGCGATTCTGATTGGTCATGAGGGGCACCCAGAAGTTGAAGGCACCATGGGGCAATATGATAAAAATAATGGTGGTGACATTTATCTGGTCGAAGATGAAGAGGATGTTGCAGCTTTAACTGTGCGTAATCCTGAAAAAGTCGCTTTTGTAACCCAAACGACTTTGTCGATTGACGATACAGCGAAAGTCATTGATGCGCTTCGCAAAAAATTTCCGAATATTCAAGGTCCACGCAAAGATGATATTTGCTATGCGACACAAAACCGTCAGGATGCAGTACGTGATTTAGCTGCACGTTGTGATGTCGTGCTGGTTGTAGGATCACCGAATTCATCGAATTCAAATCGCTTGCGCGAACTCGCGGAACGTATGGGTAAAGCGGCCTATCTGGTCGATAATGCAGATGAGCTCAAGCAGGAATGGTTTACCAATATTTCTAAAATTGGGGTAACTGCAGGTGCTTCCGCCCCGGAAATTTTAATTAAGCAGGTGATTCAGCGTTTACAGGATTGGGGCGCACAGGCACCACATGAGCTGGATGGGCGAGAAGAGAATATTACTTTCAGCTTACCGAAAGAGTTACGTATTCCTGTAACACAGGCTTAAATTGTTAACTATTTAACAATTTATTTTTTATTAAAAATTAAACAGATAGCTATAATATGAAAGTTGGGTTCAAGTGCCGCGAGTAGTAACCTAGTATATCAAGCAAACAAAATAGCAGACCTAAATACCACTGGTAAATCTCCAAGACGTTTCTATGAGGCTCCTACCTTTACCATTCATAAAGATGATAACGGTAAACGCTTTGCAATGGTGACCTTGGCTTCAGGTGATCGTAGTAGTCCATTAGACACGGGCACGTCTTATCCTCAAGATTATGTTGTTGCAATTAAAGATGATACTGTGACGTCTAGTCCAATAGGTACTCCTACATTAATTACCCTAGATTCGATGCACGATATAAGTGGTACTGGTAGCTTTAATAAAGGTACTCATAAAGGCTGGTTTTTTCCAATGCCTAAAGTAGGTAAAGATGCGAAGCATCAAGTAAGAGCAATGGAAGAAGGTATAGCATTAGACAATGATTTGTACTATTCACTTTTTAATCCTGATGAAAGTACTGCTAAAGATGGGGATGCAACAGAATGTACTGGCGGGATTGTAGGTAGTAGTTCAGCTTACAAATTTTGCCTGCCTTATGGTGATAAAACTTGTTTTGGAACGACTACATCCACCAACCCTGAGAAAATTGGAGATTTAGGTTCAGGTATTATAGGTTTAACATTTGGTACTGGTCGCTCAACAGCTACTAATAGAACCTTAATTTTTAATAAGGATATTGATCCTAAGCCACCAGAATATACGGTGTCTGACAAATTGATACCTAAACGATGGTTTGAATATTTACCATTTAATTCTGGTGGTGACTAATGATGAAAAGTATTAAAGGATTCACTTTAATAGAGCTCATGATCGTTGTTGTCATCTTGGCAATTGTGGCAGCTATAGCGCTGCCCAGCTATCAAGCTTATGTGCGTAAAGGTAATGAAAAGCTTGCATTACAACAAATTGCTGATCTGAGTCTTGAGCTTGAGAAAGAGAAGTCACGTAACTTTAGTTATGAAGGTATGAATGGAAAAAGTGTGACAGCAAATGCAGGAACAAAACATGTTTATACAACTACTGTCACTTCAGAGTTAAGAAAATGGTCAATAAAGTCTTGTATTAATCAGGCCTTAGATGATTCAAGTTTATATAAAAATTATGCATCGAATAGTCAGGGGGCAACATGTGAATGGTCTGATACTTCTTGTACAGTACCAGTTAATTGCCAATGAGGAGTCAAATGAAATCATATAAACAAGGTTTTACGCTCATTGAATTAATGATTGTTGTGATCATAATTGGTATTTTGGCTGCAATTGCTTATCCAAGCTATACGGGTTACCAAGAAAGAACCAAACGCGTTGAAGCTCAAAGTGTGATGTTAGATATTGCGCAACAGTTATCAGCATACAAAGTTGCACACGGAAGTTATAAAGATGCATCGACAGCAGCATTTATTACAACGAATGTACCCGATGACGTAAAGAATAATTATGCTCTAGGTTTAGTGCTTGCCAATAATGATCAGACATGGACACTCACAGCAACTCCGGTGCCTACTGGAAAATTACAAGGTACTGGTGCAATAACGTTAGATAGCACAGGCAAACAGTGCTGGGAGAAAACTTCCGGTGCATGTGAGCCATGGGACGGTAAATAAACCCAAAATTGTAGCCAACCAATTTTTGATCTTTCATTCAGAGCAAACTTCGCGTAAAATATTGCCCTCTATGAAAGGGGTTTGAAGTGTTCCGGTGGTCGGTACATGAATAATCCGTAAAAACTATAAGGTTCTATCATGGTTGTTATTCGTCTTGCACGCGGTGGTGCTAAAAAACGTCCGTTCTATCAAATCATTGTGACTGATAGCCGTAATGCACGTGACGGTCGTTTCATCGAACGTATCGGTTTCTTCAACCCTACAGCTCAAGGTAAAGCAGAAAAACTTCGTTTAGATGCTGACCGTTTTGCTCACTGGGTTTCTCAAGGTGCTCAACCTTCTGAACGTGTTGCTTCTCTAGCTGCTCAAGCTAAGAAAGCTGCAGCTGCTGCTTAATTTTAAGGTAGCAGGTAGCCCATGACACCAACACAGAATGTTCCCGAAGATCGTATTCAGATTGGACAGTTACGTTCAGCATATGGATTAAATGGGTGGCTCTGGGTTTATTCCAATACAGAACCTATGAGCAACATATTTGACTACCTTCCTTGGTACATTGAGACCAAAGCAGGATGGCAAATTGTCGATGTAAAACGTTGGAAACCGCATGGCAAGGGCTTGGTTGTTTCGTTGAAGGGTGTGAGTGATCGCACCGCAGCGGACGGTCTGGTTGGTGCTAATGTCTGGATCTCTAAATCGCAACTGCCTCAACCAGGCGTGGATGAGTATTACTGGTCTGATTTGAAAGGTCTAACTGTGTTAGGTCTGGATGAAGAAGAACAGGAAGTGAATCTCGGTCAAATCCATGAAATGTTTGAAACAGGTGCCAATGACGTGATGGTAGTTCGCGCTACTGCTGATAGCGTTGATGGCGAAGAGCGAATGATTCCATGGCATAAAGATGTGGTACAGCGGGTTGATCTCGAAGCTGGTCGTATCTACGTAAATTGGGGCGTAGATTATTAATCCTTAAAAAGGGTTAACACAGCAGGAAAATGAGGAGTCTGCGGTGTTCTTTGCAGTCATTACGCTTTTTCCTGAAATGTTTGAAGCGATTACAGCCTACGGTATTAGCGGGCGCGCAGCAAAACGTGATTTGATGCAAATTCATTGTATTAATCCACGAGAATTTGCTGAAGGGAACTATAAACGGGTGGATGAACGTCCATTTGGTGGTGGTCCCGGTATGGTGATGATGGCTGAGCCATTAGCGAAAGCAATTCATCGTGCCAAAGAGCTTGCAGCGCAAGCGGGTGCAGTTAACGTTCCTGTGGTGTATATGTCACCACAAGGAAAAACCTTAAATGAACCTGCGGTACAGGACTTCGTAAACTATGACGGATTGATTGTACTTTGTGGTCGTTACGAAGGTGTCGATGAACGTTTGATCCAGAAATATGTTGATCAGGAATGGTCGATTGGAGATTACGTATTATCGGGTGGCGAGCTCCCTGCGATGGTTTTATTGGACAGTATTATCCGGAGACTTCCGGGTGCAATGTCAGATGAACAATCACACGTGCAAGACTCATTTGTGGATGGCCTTCTAGACTGCCCACAATATACCAAGCCAGACCATTTTGAAGGGATGGATGTGCCAGATATTTTGAAATCGGGACATCATGCCAATATTGAGAAATGGCGGTTTTTGCAGCGATATCAGCGTACTTTGGAACGCCGACCTGAGTTGGTGGAAAAAGTTGAACTGACCAAGCAGCAAAAGAAATGGCTAAAAGATTTAAAAAGTGGCAACAACTAAACCTGTTGTCCAAATCTGTATTTAAGCAATGTTGTTTAAATACTTAAAATAGGCTCTTTATGCATTGAAGCGGTCAAGCATAAAGGGAAAGTCAATCGGGTGTATGCGATTCAGCCTCTATACCCAGCGATAATCAGACCTCTTCTGACTCGCACATATTGGAGATACCCCATGAGCGGTAAGCATCCTTTAGTACAAGCTGTTGAAAATGCTCAGCTTAAACAAGACATCCCAGCTTTTGCACCAGGTGACACAGTAGTTGTCCAAGTAAAAGTAAAAGAAGGCGACCGTGAACGTCTACAAGCGTTCGAAGGCGTTGTCATTGCTAAGAAAAACCGTGGTCTGAACTCTGCGTTCACAGTACGTAAAATTTCTAGCGGTGTTGGCGTTGAGCGTGTATTCCAAACTCACTCTCCAATCGTTGCTAAAATCGAAGTGAAACGTCGTGGTGACGTTCGTCGTGCTAAACTTTACTACCTACGTGAATTGTCTGGTAAAGCTGCACGTATTCGTGAAAAATTGCCAGCTCGTAAACAAGGTTAATTTTAGCCTTGCTTTTAAGCAAAAAAATGCGCCTTTGGGCGCATTTTTTATGCCTGATTTTTATTTGGATTTATTCGAAATGTTCCTGCAAAGGCAAGATCATGGCATCCAAAATATCCAAGAAAATTTTATGAATAAACATCAGGAATAATACAAAATATCCCCAAGACTGGAATCCTGCATTAAAAAGTTGAATGCAAATAAAACATTGTGTGATAGCCAGTAAAATACTGATCCATACATTTGCGATAATATGTCGATGACAAGAGGGACAATAATAAGGCTCATATTTTTTAAATTGAAAAGGATTAATCACTTTTCGTTTGCAACAGGGGCAGGTTCTTTTAAATCTGTTTTTGATTTCTATAGAAGGTATCTGCATTTATTTTATTTCACAGTTCTTTTTATATTTGATGAATATTTTATATGCAGTTTAATCATGATTAACAAGTAAATTTTAAGAAAAAATTTAGCGAAAAATAAGATGGAAAAAGCCTCTGGATGAGTAGAGGCTTGTGTAGCTCTATAAACCTTGCAGTTTTAAGCGGTTGGCATGCTGGCGATAAACATCGACTGGGTCTGGAGCAAAGACATTTTTTAACCCGAGTAACTGGTTCACTTCGTCCAGGTGGTTCCAGTTGTAGTTATCCCGAATGGTTTTACCGAATTTGGCACTACAGCGGGAGACCAGACCATCATTTTCCTTGCCGCCATCAATGAGCAGGGCTGTAACTTTGAGTGCTGAATCAGGATCGAGCGGGTTGGTAACTTGGCCTACACCTGTGAATGAATAGTTGTAGATACCTTTTTGTTGATATGCACCTTCACCACAGGTGGTAGTCGGCATACCAATGGGATATCTCTGATTAAAGTTCGCAGAGCCCAATGCCGTTAAACTGCTGCCACCCGCAAGTGAATCATGCGGATAAGAGTTTGGGTCCAGGCCTTGAGCCCAGGTAATGGCTTTAGAAACCAGATTTATTGTGCCGACCAGTGGCGCTTCAATAGCAGTCCCTTCAGCTTTTAGAATCAGGTCTGCAACCGGTGAACCTTTGTGCGGTGCACCTACTGTGGTTAATGAAGCCACCAGTTTAGGTTCTGAACCGGCCACATAACGAATTGTTGGGCCACCATGTGAGTGTCCGATCAGATTAACTTTATCTGCTCCGGTAATTGCGGCAATTTCCTTGACCTGCTCCAAAAGTTGTTCACCGCGAATTTCAGATGAGTTAAAAGGGGAGACTCGCGTTGCCCAAACATTCGCACCATTACGGGCCAGATCAGGTAAAATCTGATACCAATAGTCCAGTCCAAACTGGTCAGTGCCAACCCGAATGAAACCCGCCATGCCGTGTGAAAATACAATCGGATATTTGGTTTTGGCATATTGTGAACTGGCTTTCGCCGTCACCTGACTGGCCTGGGTAGAGGCATGAGCCGTAAAGCAGGCCGCTGCCATGAGCAGACCTGTCGTTAATACTCCATATTTCATCATTATTTCCTCATTCTTGTTGTTGTGTTAAGGCGATCCTCGCCATAATGTGGGGAATAGCCAGCTGAAAAGCTGACCCATTAAGCGTTTTGAGTGTTTTATTTCCCTATTTTTTTAAGTGAAAATAACGAAAAAGCCCTTATATCCGCAGATAGAAGGGCGATGAAAATTATAGATTCTGAAGTTTTAAACGATTGGCATGTTGACGGTACATCGCCACCGGATCCGGAGCAAACAGGCCTTTAAGACCAAACATCATATTGGCCAGATCGGTATGGTTCAGCTTGTACTGGTCATTAATCACCTTACCAATGAATGCACTACAACGGGCAACCATGCCATCGTTGTCTTTATTGCCGTAAGATAAAGGGCCAAGCTGCATCAGGATGGTATCGATATCCAGTGCATTGGTCGCTTGAGCCACACCGGTCCAAGAATAATAATAGATACCGTTACGGTCTTTTGATTTCAGGTTCTTATTACAGTTTTCTGTGGAGGCTAAGACACCATCCTGCACCATCTGTTTGGCCACGCTGGCATTAAAAGAGCTGGAGCCAATTTGGGTCAGGGATTTCATGGATGCATCGAAATCAATTTCCAGTTCAGGTTTGAACTGTCCCAGTGCGATCAGTGGCCCAATAATATAATCACCGAGAACATTAAAAGCAGTGCGGGTAAGAGTATTGTTCTGAATATCATCGGCCACTTTAGAGCCATGATAGGTGCCTGCAACCCCCGTAATGGATGCAATCTGCTGCGGTCGAGTCGCTGCCACATAGAGTACAGTCGGGCCACCATGGGAGTGACCGATGAGATTGATTTTTTCCTTCCCTGTAATTGCCAGCACTTCATCGACCTGATGAATGAGCTGTTCACCACGGTGGGTCGTGGTATTGGCAGGCGACAATTGGGCGGCAAACACGGTAGAGCCATTACGAGCCATATCCGGCAGAATCTGATACCAGTAATCTAAGCCAATGGTATCAGTACCTATGCGTTGCCAGCCTAGCCAGCCATGCACCATCAGAATAGGATATTTGGTTTTGGCATAGTCTGATTTGGCTTTTTCAGTGACCTGAACTGCACTTGCTGCCGCCTGGGTTTGTGTTGAAAAGCCAAAACCGAGGCCTGCTGCCAAGGAAAGCGCCAGCATCTGTGTTGTTTTAATAAAAGTACGCATAACCGTTCCTTTGTTCATTTTATTGTTATAAAAAGCAATCATTGCTCGGGAGTATTGATGCACGATAAATATTGAAGTTGGATGTCTCGATCGTGCAGACCTAATCTTCAATCACGCGCAAAAATTATTATTTTGAAGCAGAAGCATTTTTTCATGCTGATGAGCCAATTCCATGTCATTTCGGGCCATGCCCGATGAGCATTTATGAGTCCATAAATTTGCAATTTATATACGTATGTATTTTATTTTTAACTCCTTGAAATATAAGATTGATGAATGTTTAGGTTGAAATAGTTAGAAACAAATAACAATGTAAAAAAAAGTAATCAGCCCAAGAAAATCAAGGCTTTCAGAGGGAAATGGCTCTGTCAAACTCTCAAAATAGAGGGTCAGCGTTACTGTTTTTATATAAGAGATGGGACAAAAAAAAGGGAATAAGAGAAGATATTCGACGCCGTAGCAGTACTGTGTAGCTACGGCGTCAATGAGCAATTTTAGCTGAAAATTAATTGGCAAAGGGTAGGGTCCCACCCTGATCATGTACCTGTTCAAATGTACCTACACGAAGCCGTTCTTCAGGGCGCTGGAAATGTTTCTGACGCAACTGATCAACTGCCTGCTGTTTGGCATTTTCACTCAGGCCACTTTTTAGGATGTTATCGCGCTCGCCCAAGTAACGCGTCACACTGGATTTCCAATTCGCACGTTCATCATCAAGTTTTTCCAGACGTTGGGTTGCTTCAGGACCGACCAGATTCAGGCGCATCTGACGGATTTCTTCCGCAGAACCACCTCGGGCTTTAATATCAGCGGTGAGTTTACGCAGATCTTCCAGTTTATTCAGTTGCTCCAGATTTTCTTGCCAGTCCTGCGGTAACTGCGCAAACAGTTCTTTTAGCTTCTGGGCTTTTTCTGCTTCGCTGAGCTTTTTATCCGCCATGACTGCCATCCGGTCTAAGGTATATTCATGATAAGTATCTTCAGTGCCAAACAGTCCTTCAATTTCATAATCAGAGAAAAAGCGTTTACGCAGGTTCTGGGTGCTGGCATAGATACTGCGGTAGTAAGCTGGATCTTCTTGATCCAGACCTGCAGGTGGAGTCAGTTCTCCCAAACCTTGACGATACTGGATATAACGATCCCAAAGATCCAGAACTTGTGAGAGTGCAGGATCCTGATAATTTTGTTGAATATAGGCTTTAAAATCTCGCTGGATTTGTTCGAGGGTTTTTTCCCCATATTGGGTAATAAAATATTCAAAACAGTTACGGGTCTGTTCATTGACAATCAGGCGATTACTGGCATCCATCTGCATCTGGCAATTAATTTCCGTATCCTGCTGGCTTGGACTCGGGAATATATTATTTACGGGGCCATTGGCCAGTGCTGCTGCCTGTTGAGCGCTGCTTTCATTGGTGGATTGCGGGCCCGAGACACGTGCCTGTGCTTCATCCCTGGGCGCAAGCCATAGAATCAGGGTAATCAAGCACAAGATGATGAGCGCAATCACGATCCATAGTTTATATTTCTGCATATCCTATGCACCTTTATTTTAATTATCGGATTATTTTAAATTTTGCATTCGGCAGGATAGGAGATATTGCACCTTATATGCTGTAGAAAAGTTGTAAATAATTGGCAGGGGTTTTACCATTGCGCCAATTTATAAAATGTCTGACTTTTTGCCATGAAAGCTTCATCTCCTAAAATTCAGCGTCGTCATATCAGCGGTGTATTTCTATTAAATAAGCCTCTAGGCATCAGCTCGAATGCTGCATTGCAAAAAGTACGCTGGTTATATCGTGCGCAAAAAGCTGGACATACTGGTGCACTAGATCCCTTGGCATCCGGTCTTTTACCGATCTGTCTGGGTGAGGCGACCAAGTTTTCGCATTATCTGCTGGATTCAACCAAACGTTACCAGACCACAGTTTTTCTGGGACATAGCACTACGACAGGTGATGTCGAAGGAGAGATTCTGCTGGAAAAACCAGTCCCTAAACTGAATGAAGAGTTGATTCAGGAGACAATTGCCAAGTTTGTTGGTGAGATCCAGCAAGTGCCACCGATGTATTCGGCTCTGAAAAAAGAAGGTCGTCCGCTGTATGAGTTGGCACGTAAGGGTATTGAAATTGAACGTGAAGCACGTCCAATTACCATTTATGCAATTGAGCTTTTATCTTTTACTGAAAATAGCATTACGCTGGATGTAACTTGTTCCAAAGGCACTTATATCCGGGTACTCGGCGAAGATATTGCCAAAGCTCTCGGTACCTATGGTCATCTGACTTATCTGCACCGGATTCAAACCGGTCATTTTGATATTATTCCAAGCTATACCATTGAATATCTGGAAAGCTTGACTGAGGCAGAACGTGAAGCACTATTACTGCCAGCTTATGCACCGGTACAGCATTTCCCGCAGATTCAGGCACCGGAAGGCCGTGCAGAATATTTTAGCCGAGGTATGGAAAGTAATATCGATCATCCGGCAGAGCCACAGGTGTTGGTCTTTGATGGTGAGAAATGCTTAGGCCTGGCTGAAATCACGGATAAAAAACGTCTGGTACCTAAACGTGTTCTTAATCTCTAGGCGCGTTGAATAACAATGGACATCGAGATTATCCTCAGTCTGGTGCTTTTTGCCTTTATGGCCGGAGCGATTGACGCTGCCGTCGGTGGTGGCGGTCTGATCCAGATCCCGGCGATTATGAGCAGTCTGCCGCAGCTGCAACCTGCCACAGTATTTGGCACTAACAAGCTAGCCTCTATTTTCGGTACAGGCTCGGCAGCCTTTTCCTATCTTAGACAGGTCAAGCTGCCATGGGTTTTACTTGGTGTAATTGCGCTGTGCAGCTTTATTAGCTCATTTATTGGAGCAGCCAGTGTCACCTTGATTCCGGTGGATATTCTCAAGCCTTTTGTGCTGATCATGCTGATCGTGATTGCGATTTATACCTTCATGAAAAAGCAATTCGGACGGGTACATGTCGAGCAAAAGCTGAATAAAAAGATGCTGATACTGGCAGCACTAGGCAGCCTGGCCATCGGTTTTTATGACGGAATTTTTGGCCCGGGGACAGGCAGTTTCTTTATCTTTTTCTTTATCCGTTATCTGAGTGTGGATTTCTTGCATGCCTCAGCTTTATCGAAAATTGCCAATTTCACTACTAATCTCGCGGCACTGAGTTTCTTTATTCCTACAGGTCATGTGCTATTTCTGGTGGGTGCCATGATGGCAGCTGCGAATATTGGCGGTTCGCTGTTGGGTGTTAAGCTGGCCTTTAAATATGGCAGTGGTTTTATCCGGATTCTGTTTCTGATCCTGGTCAGTTTGCTGATTTGCCGTATGGCTTATCAGATGTTTTTAGCCTAAAGATAGATGTAAACTATTCTCAATATTAAAGTTTTTTATACAAATTCGCCTTATAAATATTCCTGACCATTTGCCGGTTTCACTCTATGCTGAAGCAAAGGCATGACAAAAACAGGAGAAAAATTACATGACCACCATTTTTGAAGCATTAAGGGAAAGTCATGAAATCCAGCGTGATCTGGCAGAAAAATTACTGCAAACTTCGGGGGATTCGCCAGAACGTCGTGAGTTGTTCAAGCAGCTGAAGAATGAACTGTTTGCGCATGAAACCGCAGAAGACCGTTACTTTTATATTCCCTTGATGATGACAGATCCCGGCCTGAACATTACCCGTCACGCCTTGGCAGAACATCATGAAATGGATGAAATGATTGAGGAACTGACTGAAACTGAATTTAGTAGCCCAGGCTGGATTGCAATTGCCAAGAAACTGTCAGATAAGGTACATCATCATTTGAAAGAAGAAGAGCATGCTTTCTTCCAGCAGGCCGGAAAAATTCTGGGAGATGAACAAAAACAGGCTTTAGCGGATCAGTACAAAACTGAATATCAGCGTTATAAAGAAATGAAAAAAGACATGCTGGTTAAAAGCTAATATTTAAATTTATTTAAATTCAAATTTTCATGACAAAAAAAGATGGCCAGAGTGCCATCTTTTTTTATTTATTCAGCTTTCTATTTTCCGGGTTTTATATTGCTGTCGTGCTTCCCGCATGGTCACGCCAACTGAAGCCAGCATAATACAAACCAGTGCGACGGTTTGAAGTAGCGTAATTTTTTCACCCAGCAAAATAAAACCTACCAGTGCCGCCAGAGCTGGAGACAGACTGGAAAGCGTACCATAACTGGTTTTATTCAAGTGCTGGAGCGCTTTTAAATCCAGCGCATAAGGAATGGCGGTTGCCAGCACTGCAATAGTAATGGCCTTGCCCCAATATTGAGTATCAATCAAAGCAGAGGTGTTGTTATATAGGCCGATTGGTAGTAAACACAGGGCTGAAATACTGATGGCAATCGTCAGTGCATGCATCCCGATATTTTGCTGTACCACGCGTTGCCCAAAATAGATATATAGGGCCCAGCAGAGGCCGGCCCCTAAGGCGCAGGCTGCACCAAACAGGTCAAAGTTACTGCTATTGGCTTCCCCCCATGGCACCATCAGCACAATACCTAAAATTGCCAGTAGCACCCAGACATAGTCCTTACGGTTCTGAATCGAAATTAAGGCCAGTCCTAGCGGGCCAATAAATTCCAGTCCGACTGCAATCCCTTGAGGAAGTTTCCCTAGCGACATATAGAACAGGATATTCATCACGCCCAGAGAAGCGCTATAGCAGAGCAGATCCTGCCATTTCAGGAAGTGTAAACGTCGAATAACTTTCCAGGAACGGAACATGATACAGACAATAATGGCGGCAAAGCAGAGTCTTAAAATAGTGACGGTGATCGGGTCAAGCACCAGGAAAAGTTGCTTGGCGAAGGATGCACTGATCTGGTATGAAATCATGGAGAGAACCATGTACAACACAGCAAGAAGTTGGACGTTTGGCATGGGAGAAACTACTTATACCAGAAGGGTATAATCGAGATACAGAAGAAAGCGGGATTATAGCAAACTGGTTAATTTTTGATGAGTAGGGCAGAAGAATATTTTGTGAATACGAAGCAGATTTTGGATCAGTGGATTTAAATTTTTGATTTTATCCCCCACCGAAAAAATTAAATTCAACGTTAATTGTTGATGAGATTGTGGTTACAAATTAATCAATTTTTAATTTGATCTTAATTTTATATTTATTAAAATGGCTTAGACCTCATGATTTGGGTCAACTTTAAAATAACAATGAAAAATAAAACGATCAAAAAATAATAAGGTAGATAATAATGAAATTAAGATTACTCTCTTGTGCTGTCTTGAGCCTTATGCTGACTGCATATGGTGGCTCTAATTCTGATAATAACGAGACAGTCGCAGGCCAACCAACCCCAACCAATCCTGGAACCCCGGATAATGGTGATGGAACATCAGATACGATTTCTGAATTCTATACCTATCAGTTCAACCTGCCGAATATTGATGCTTCAGATATGGAGTCGGAAAAGCTTCTATTGGCCAGTCATAAAAATAAAATCACTGACGGCATCTTGTATGCAGATGATAACCGGACTGTTGATACTGAATATGATCTTGATGAAGATATGACCTTCCCAATTTATGTCACAGAAAAAGGCGTATTCCCTGCAGATCGTGCCCGTACAGCATTAGGTTATAAACTGGAAAAAGTACTGGAAAATACTTCTGAACAATTTACCAGTCGTCCCGTCACTATTCCGGAAAATAACATCGGTAATCATCGACACCTGGAGTGGTACGACCTGTCAGGTAAAGCCTTAACTGAACGTACCAATATTGCTGTCGTGAAGATGTATGACGATACCGAGACCAGAGTTTTCTTTAATACTGATACCACGGATGCTGAACGTAAATATTACAATCAATTTGCTACCAATTTTGTCGGTTTACAGAAGGCGCGTACTTTCCCGAACGGATCTAAATGTTTCCGTATTCTGGCGGAACATCCTGAGGAAGAATTTATTGAATTTGATCCGGATATCAAAACTGGCTATCGTACACTGGCTGAATGGCAGACAGGCGAGTCTGTTCAAGAGATGGCGAAAACCATTTTAGATGGCACGATGGCTAACCTGAAATTTAAAAAAGCCGAATATAAAGACGATGCGCAGCAATATTATAAATACTTTGGGGCGATCGAATATCAGGGTGAAATTTATTCCAGTACTTTCTCGGAACATGGAGAGCATATTGATCATGCCGATTATATTGCTCAAGCAAGAAAAGCTGCCTTGGACAATTTAAGGGAAGAGGGTGCAACTCCTCTAATGCTCAAATGGACAGATTACCTGTATGACCATCTTGCTTCGGCATGTGATGGCTATAATGTGACAGCAGCTACAACATTAAATACAGCTATTAAGGATGCAACGCCACGCTAAAATTAAATAGGTCATTTAAAAAAGGCGCTTGAGCGCCTTTTTTATTTAGTGCTTTCTTCTTTGTGTCATCACCGTACAGCCAATCGACGCACTGATAATGGTGGCCAGTGCCAGCCATTGTGTCCACAATAAAGTTTCGCCTAAGAATACAAAACCGGAGAGTGCTGCAACCGCAGGTTCCAGGCTCATTAGAGTGCCAAAACTCAATGCGGTTAAATTACGCAGTGCAATCATTTCCAAAGTAAAGGGTAAGGCACTGGCAAGTGCAGCCAAAATAACAAAATACATGAGGCTGCTTGGCTCAAACACATGAGCAGGCATTCCCGCAAATAGGGCAATCGGCATCAGCACCAGCATGCCGACGAACATGCCCAGACACACGGTATGATTCCCTGATACACCCGAAGGTTTTTGTCCGGCCACGATATACAGTGCCCAGCAGGAACCTGCACATAAGGCAAACAGGATGCCCATCGGGTCAAGCGGTTGTGCAGCCTGATCAAAGGGAAACAACAGAACCAGCCCCAGAATGGCCAATCCTACCCAGATAAAATCAAATTTCTGCCGGGCATAAAACAGGGCAACACTTAAAGGGCCAATAAATTCAAAAGAGACTGCGATTCCAATCGGCAATCGATCAATTGCCAGATAAAACAGCATATTCATGCCAGCTAATGCCAAGCCATAGCTGATAATGGCTGGCCATCTGACCTGGCGGAAATTGATCTGCCAGACTTTAAAAATGAGTGCCAGAATCAATGCACCAAGAAGTAGGCGCATTGCAGAAACGGTCAGGATCGGGAACTGGCCAAACAGATATTTGGCAAAGGAGCCGCTGCTCTGCATGCTGATCATCGCGATCAGCAGAATCAGCGGCGCTTGCACCATAGGTGCAATTTTAAGATTTGGCATGACTAAATTTATTTCGATTTCTCGAAGAGCGGAAGAGCAGCATCAGCTGAGTAAGGCTTAAAAATAAAAACCTTTAAGCAATAAAAAAACCACAGCCCGAAGACTGTGGCTTTTTAAAAACCTGAATTAGAACAATACGCGAACGCGGATTGTACCTTCAAGGTTGTGTAAAGTATCGAGTGCTTCCTGAGATGCAGTTGCGTCTACATCCATCACCAGGTAACCCACATCGCCTTTGGTCATTAAAGTCTGACCAGAGATGTTGATGCCGTGTTCAGCAAACAGGTTGTTGATCTTAGACAGCACACCCGGAATGTTTTTGTGGATGTGAAGCAGACGGTGTTTGCCTTCAGTTAATGGAAGCGCGATTTCTGGGAAGTTCACCGCAGAAAGCGTCATACCTTTATCTGAATAAGCTACAAATTTCTCAGCAACTTCCAGACCGATGTTCGCCTGAGCTTCCATAGTAGAACCGCCCACGTGTGGAGTCAGGATCACATTTGGAATGTTACGTAATGGAGAAACAAATTCTTCACCGTTTGCTTTGGGCTCTTTAGGGAATACGTCAACCGCAGCACCTGCAAGGTGGCCAGATTTCAACGCTTCAGCCAGATCTTCGATCACAACACATGTACCACGTGCCGCATTGATGAAGATTGAACCTTCTTTCATTTGCGCGAATTGTTCTTTGGTCATGAAGTTACGTGTAGACGGAACATCAGGAACATGAATAGAAACAACATCAGCATTTGCAAGAAGTTCGCCCATTGTGCCGACCTGACGTGCATTACCTAATGGTAATTTAGTCACTGTGTCGAAATAGATTACTTTCATACCCAGGCTTTCAGCAAGGACAGAAAGTTGTGAACCAATTGAACCGTAACCAACGATACCTAAAGTCTTACCACGAGTTTCGAACGAACCTACAGCAGATTTGTTCCAGCCGCCTGCATGTGTATCTGTAGATTTTTCAGGTACACGGCGAAGCAGAAGAATCGCTTCAGCAAGTACAAGTTCAGCAACCGAACGTGTATTTGAATATGGTGCGTTGAATACCGGAATACCGCGACGCATTGCCGCATCCAGGTTCACCTGGTTGGTACCGATACAGAAACAACCTACCGCGATCAGTTTGTTCGCAGCTTCAAACACTTCTTCAGTGAGCTGAGTACGGGAACGGATACCAATGAAGTGTGCATCTTTAATCGCTTCTTTCAGTGCTTCACCCTCAAGCGCTGTTTTGCGATAGTCGATATTGGTATATCCAGCTGCATTCAATGTGTCGATTGCGTTCTGGTGAACGCCTTCTAACAATAGAAAACGGATTTTATCTTTAGGTAGAGATAGATGTTGGCTCATTACGGCTCCGCTACAAAGGCCAAATTTAGTCGCCGTATAATAGCACAGGAATGGGGCGGTTATACATTTCCTTGATGACTACAATATCAGCTATTTTTGCAAGTGATAGTAGTGAAAATGATAGAACTGGTTGAATTAAACTATCATTTTCAAAGGTATATTATCAAAATTGTCATTTTTTAAGGGAAAGCCCCAAAAATAGCTTATAATATTGCGCCATGCTGTTTAAGCTGCCAGTTTTGGTGCTTTAATCATCATGTTTCGCCTGCTTTGTATACAGGTTTTAATGCCTGAAAAATATACAAATAAACCGGCGAGGTCTCTCTTGTTTAATTCATGCTAGGTCTGCAAACGATGAATGCTCCAGTCGCTTTAACCCCAGAGTTATTGACCCAATTGACTGCAATTGTGGGTGAAAACCGTATTAAAACTGATGCGGACAGCCTCCAGAATTGGGGTCGTGATCATACCAAACACTTTGATCCAAACCCATCGGTCATCGTTTTCCCATCTTCAACTGAACAGGTTCAGGCAATTGTGAAGCTTGCCAATCAGTTCAATGTTGCAGTAACTCCATCAGGTGGTCGTACAGGTCTATCTGCAGGCGCTGTCGCTGCGAATGGCGAGATTGTGGTAAGCATGGACAAGATGAACCAGATTCTGGAATTCTTCCCGGCTGACCGTATGGTACGCGTACAGGCCGGTGTAGTGACTGAACAGCTGCAAAACTATGCTGAAGAACAGGGCATGTATTACCCGGTAGATTTTGCCTCTTCTGGTTCAAGCCAGATCGGTGGAAACATCGGGACCAATGCTGGCGGGATTAAAGTGATCAAATACGGCATGACCCGTAACTGGGTGCTTGGCCTGACTGTGGTGACTGGTAAAGGTGATGTACTGCGTCTAAACAAAGGCATGATCAAGAACGCGACTGGTTATGCGTTACAACACCTGTTCATCGGTGGTGAAGGTACTTTAGGTTTAGTCACTGAAGCAGAAATCAAACTTGAGCGTCAGCCACAAGACCTGCAAGTGCTGGTACTGGGCGTCCCTGATTTTGATGCGATCATGCCAGTGTTACATGCATTCCAGGCAAAAATCGACCTGACTGCATTCGAGTTCTTCGGTGAGCTAGCGATGCAAAAAGTATTGGCTAATGGTCATGTACAGCGCCCATTCGAAACTGAATGTCCATTCTATGTATTGCTTGAATTTGAAGCGCCGTTTGAGCCAATTATGGACAAGGCGATGGAAATCTTCGAGCACTGTATGGAACAGGGTTGGGTGCTGGATGGCGTGATGAGCCAAAGTCTTGAGCAAGTACACAGCTTATGGCGTCTGCGTGAAGACATTTCTGAGTCGATTGCTCCATTTATTCCGTACAAAAATGACATCTCTGTACTGATCACTCACGTACCGGCATTCATTAAAGAAATCGATGCGATCGTGAATGAAAACTACCCAGACTTCGAAATCTGCTGGTTTGGTCATATCGGTGACGGTAATCTGCACTTGAACATCCTGAAACCGGCTGACCTGACCAAAGATGAATTCTTTGCGAAATGCCAAGTCGTGAACAAGTACGTATTTGATACTGTGAAAAAATATGACGGTTCAATTTCTGCGGAACATGGTGTGGGTATGACCAAGAAACCTTATCTTGAATACACCCGTTCAGCTGAAGAAATCGAATACATGAAAGCCTTGAAAAAAGTGTTCGATCCAAATGGCATCATGAACCCAGGCAAACTATTCGATCTTTAATCAGAATAGATTTACAAAAGCGCATCGAAAGGTGCGCTTTTTTTATTGCTTTGTAACTGGACTTACAGAGTCTAAATAGCGTTAAGCTGAAAAGCCCGGCATGATAATTTCTGCATAATAAAGATAATCTGGGTTAAACAATATGTTACGGTTATTGGCGGTTACAATTTTAGGTCTGGGTGTGATGACATCAGGTTGTACAACCACCCAGAAAGTGATTGCAAAAGTGCAGTCTTCTTCAGATACACCTTTGGATCAGGTACTTAAAATGAGGCCTGACCTGCGTGAAGAACTGGCAACAGTCGAGATACGTCAGTTCTTTAATCGTGTTGAGTCACCGACGGTTGGACAGGTAAAAGTAACTGAAACAGGTTTGATGGATGATTCGGTCAGATCGATTCAAACCATTTATCATTTTAGGAAAGAAGAGAAAAACTGGAAAATGCACAATACTGAAAAGCTCTATCAGTGTGTACGCGGTTCAAATACCAAAACTTTCCAGAAAGCAGTCTGTCCATAATAATGTTTGATCTTTAAACAAAACTTCGTTAAAAGCGTATCTTATTGATGCGCTTTTTTGTTTTAGAAAAGGGAAGTTAATGGACTCAAATATATTAGCCGCCACAATTGGTGTTATTAGGGGATTTTTAGCTTCACTCTCACTATTCTACTTAAATAGGTTTTATACTAACTGCGATAAAATAAAATCAGAAAAAATCCTACGAGAAAAATTATTGTATCGTGAGAAAGATAATGAGCTAGAGGCAGATAAAATTTTTATTTTTTCTTTACCTGATCTGAAAAGAGAAGTCTATTTAAATTGTCATGTCAATTGGGATAGTGGTATCACGCTTAATATGATGAAAGGTAATGAAGATTTAATATGGTTCTTAAGATTCTGTTGGTTAAGTTTGGTAAGGTTTTTTCCTCAAGACCATTTTTCAGCAGAAGGGCATATTGATTATATTGATAAATTTATTACGGATAGGGCCAACTATCATTACTCTAGATTGGACTGTAGTGACCAATTAAAAAGTGGGAGTATTTCAAAAATAACTTTAGGATATTCGATAGCAAAAGATATTGATCAACTGATTATAGAGTTAGTAGAACAACTTCTTCCTTTTGAAGATTCTAGAAAAGAAAAATTGTTTCAAGACTGGAATACTATATAATAGACCTCTTGCGAAAGTAAAAACTGCCTCAATATAGATTTCATGAAATATCAGAAATTAAATCGTTTTTCAGATTCTGAATTCCAGCGCTTGGTTGGTGTACCTCGAGCAGTTTTTAGTGAAATGG